>JBGSJA010000056.1:0-3343 GCA_041742235.1 Salaquimonas sp.
TTCTTTCGGGTCATTCTTCGTTCGACGGCAATCCCGATCATCAGGAACTTGGCTGCGATAAGCGCCTTCACAGCCGCGAAACCGAACGGCGCAAAGGACACGCCCTCCTGTTCCAGCAGCGCGAACTTGAAATACAAAATCGTGGCGAAGGCGACGAAAAGATAGAACGAGAGAATGGCGAAGCTCTTCATTTCCTCAAAGAACCAGGCGGCTCGCCCTCGCTCTGACATTTACTGCACCACTCGCCTGGAGACCGGACTCATATGGGTCCGATATTGATCAGTTGAACGCGCCGGTTGATGCCGTCATCTGGATTTTGGGTATCGAGGAGCTGTTCTTCACCGAGCCCCATGTTCAGCAGGCGCTGCGGCGGAACACGGAATACGTTGACGAGCATCTCGGCCACTGCAGCCGCGCGCCTTTCGCTCAGCTTCAGGTTCGCCACGCGCTTGCCTTTGGCATCGGTGTTCCCGACGATCAGAAAACGGTCGCCCGCGAGCAGCGGATTATACATCGCATCGGCTATTCGCCCGACAGTCGCCCACGATCCGGGGCTGATGACGTCGGAGTTCAGCTCGAACTGAATCTGCACGATAAAGTTCGGCAGGTTTTTCAGGACCTGCGACACGTCCGGCGCAACTTTGGCATTGTCGGTGCCCTCGGCACTGATGCGTGCTTCGATATCGCGCCTGACGGCATCCACATCGATACCGATCTTCTTCGCGCTCTCGGCCGTCTGGTTCAACTGGCGGGTTAATTCACCGACAGTGAGACGACTTTGCGCCTGCGAAGCGATCGGCGTCAGCATAGCCGTGGAAACGCCAACCCACACAAGCGAGCGAAGACTAAGCATGAGCAGTAACTTAACCGGGGCAGTAGATGTCATTGCGCGCCTCACTGCTTGTTCGAGATGTGTTCGAGCCAGCCAGCGTCGGTTATGGCTTTCTGGCATGGCAGGTCGATCTTGCGGAAGGTTTCCGGCCTTATCATGCAGCGCAGGATGCGAGCGCTCCCGGCTTTGAAGTTGGAGCAGAACCGTCCAATACTGCTCTTGCAAATCCCCGGGGCGGCTGCCTGTGCCGCGAAACGCTTGTCCATGTTGGCAATGAAGGCTGCGGTGGCCGTCTGGCATTGCGGCGAAGCCTTCTGCGCGAGGCAGGGCAGGAAACCACTTTCGCCCGGGCGAATGCCTTTGCAGACACTCGCGACTTCGGCACCGCAGCTTTGCTCCCAAGCTTCTACCGCATCACCAAAATTCAGTGTGGCGGCCATCGCCTCGCTTGCAAGGCACAATGTGAAGACAACACTTGTTGCCCTTAGTGTTTTCCTCATCGGCTATCCTCCTTGATGCCGCCACTGATCGCCAATCCATTGTGATCTCGGCGAACTATTCCCACATACGCGATCTTTCCCAGGTACGCTTAGCTTTAGCGGTCAGCAGAGTAGGCTTGAGCCTAGGTAATAGGCCCGGCCCGGAAGCAAGCCTCAACGCGTGGTGTGCAAGAACAGTCAATATGCCGCCGGTGATCCCGGCGGCACGCATCGAGCCCCGGATCAGCAATAAACGCCGACAGCACAGCGGCGTACGGTGCGTCGCGCAACACCGGCCACACTTACCGGTGTGAGTGGACGGCCGACAATCGCATGGGCCTGGGAAACGGTGCCATGCATGCCGGGAATTTTCAGGCTTTCGCCGATGCTTGAACCGCCGGCAAAGGTTGCGAGCGCAACGGTTGCGTAGAAGAGCTTCCTGATCATCGTCATTCTCCAAGTTTGAAGTGTTCTGGCAGATCGCCCAAATCAGCTAATGCCTTGAGATCGGCTGCATCGAGCTTGGTCGCCCCATCGGGGGCGGCGAAGGCGAAATCGGCCGTTCCGCTGGCCTGGAACCCGGTGACGTCCACGGTGAATTGCGGGGCCTGGTCAACCTTCGTCGAGGTAATCACATAGCGGCAAGGATACGGTTGCTCTCCCTGTGCCACCCAGATCTGCCAGTCCAACTCGGCGGTGCGGAAAGCGAGATGGTCGCAAACCTTGCCGCCGATGACGCCGGCGCCAAGATCCTTGATGTCAGCAACGCCCTCCATCAACACGTCATTCACGTTCTCGACCAGCAAGTCGGCGGCTGGCAGGGGCTTGTGAAACTTCTCGCGAAGATCGTCGATCAGCTGATAGAAAGTGCCGGGCATTTCGGCTTGAACATAGACATTGCGATGCTTGCCAAGCACCGTCAGCGTTGTTCCGTCGAAGATGAATTCGACATCCGCAAAACCTCCGGTACGGCTGACGCGCAACTTGTCAGGACGGCTGACCGCAATCTTGCCGGAACTGGCCAGCTGGATCTTCTGTTTGTCCGCTGTCACGACCTCGAGGCTGGTATCGTAGTCGATCGAGAATGACTGCTGCGCCGCCATGTATTGCGACATGGCTTTTACGATTGCCTTCGCCTCGTCTTCGCCCGCCTTTGCATTGGCACAAAGTGCAATTGCAAGCACGCTTGCCGTTGGGAAGATAGCGTATCTTGATATTCTGCGGCTCACAGGTTCCATCCTTTTTGCATGTTGAACGTATCCACGCGGATTTTGCGGCTGCTCGCTGGCGACCGCCTTTTGCGCCATGGCCTGCCGAGCCACGGCGATCTTTGTCTGCTGTTCCCGACAATCAAGAAGTTGCCGACAGATTACCCACAATAGGCGGCGATTACGCATTGAGGGTTGTCACGCGTTTTAACCATGGTCTCAAAGCGGGACCCGTTGCCGGCGCAGTTCAACATGTCCGCCTGCTTGATAGGGGTACCCTGGGTGATCGGCAAAACTTGACCATCCTGCTTGACGTTAATCTCGCGCGATCTCTCGAAATGCGAAATCGCTTCGCTGCAGGTCATTTCATCTGAAGTCTGCTGTGTGAAGGCATTGGACGGAAGCATCATTGGCGCGAAGCCAAAACTGGCTATCGCCGCAATGCACATCAGTGATTTCAAATTCATATGCCTGCTCCGGAAATTGGGCGTTTCGAGACTTATCTACTCAAGGCATTTGCGAACGAACTGGATCCGCGCCACGGGTCCGAGATTTTGCGCATCGGCTTGCTTGCGGCAGTCCATGCGCTTCTCGAACCGCTCTTCCAGCTTTTGAAGCATGGTCAGGTCCTCAGACACCGGCCCATCGGCTGCCGCCTGCGACACGCTTTCGATCTTGGCAATATCTTCGGGCGACAATTTCGGCCGGTCGATCTTGATCGTGAGCTTGTCGAGCTTGGCCGTCAGCGCGAATGGCGGCTGGTAATCCGCATCGTTGACGCCGGTCAGCGTGTCGGAGCCTACGTCGAAAGACTCGTCCCACTG
>JBGSJA010000057.1:0-3850 GCA_041742235.1 Salaquimonas sp.
GAAAGGATCAAGCGACAGACCATCGAGCATCGGCGCTTGCAACACCGCAAACTCGCCGCTTAATATCAACCCTCAGACGAGGCCCGAACTCCGATAATTTACGCCGCGATCTGCGCCAAATGTTCTGACGACGGACAAGGAATCCGGCGAAAGGCCAGGCTCCGGCACCGCAGGCGGGCCAAACTCTCGTGACGAGCCGGCACACGGCACGACAGTCACGGAAAAAGCCCCCAGGAGTGATCAGCCCGCCAACCCCTCGGGGAATGCAGGTCAACACGCAGGATCGACACCGAACCGTGGCGGACCCGGCAGATCCGATCGCAAAGCCCAGCAACTGAATACAGCGCCCAGAAGTAAGGCCGAGATCGTGATCGCACTGCTGCATCGCAAGCGCGGGGCCTCGATCGACGAGATGATGGCGGGCACAGGTTGGCAGGCCCACAGTGTCCGCGGCTTTCTGTCCGCCACGATCGGCAAGCGGATGGGACTGCGGCTCGAGAGCGCGCCGGACAAGGCCGGCGTCCGGCGATACCGGATTGTCGAACAGCTGACAATGCCCGAGGGCTGAGGTCGTGGCCGGCAGGATCCCGCTGGAACAGGAGATCGGCAATCTCGCCGACCTTTCCAGGGACGGGCTGAACCGGCGCTGGAGAAGGGCCTTCTCCTGCGCCCCACCAAGGGGCGTTCAACGCGGCCTGCTGGAACTGGGCGTTGCCTGGCATCTGCAGGTCAAGGCGTTCGGCGGACTGTCTCCGCAGACAAGGCGCCAATTGCAGCGGCTCGTCGACCAGCGCCGCAATATCCGCCGCGGTGCCGGGCAGGATGAACCGCAAACCGACATGCCCGAGGGCGAGGCGGGCAGCAGGGGTTCTGTCGGCAAGAGTACCGTCGGGAAGGCCGGCACCGCCTCGCCGGCCGCCGCCCTTGCGCCCGGGACCCGACTGGTGCGCGAGTGGCATGGGCGCACCCACCATGTCGAGATCATCGAAGACGGCTTCGTGTTCGAGGGCAGGACCCATGCCGCGCTCTCGGCCATCGCAAGACAGATCACTGGCGCCCGATGGTCGGGGCCGAGATTCTTCGGTCTTGGACAACCGCTCAGTCGCAAGGAGAGGACGAAATCAGGAACGGGCGAGGCACCATGACATGAAGAGGGCGGACAGTTGACCGGATCAAGGCCAGCGCGGGTAGCGATCTATACCCGCAAATCGTCGGAAGAGGGTCTCGAGCAGGAGTTCAACTCGCTGCATGCCCAACGGGAGGCCTGCGAGGCCTATATCGTCTCGCAGCGCGAACTCGGCTGGAAGCTGCTGCCGCAGGCCTATGACGATGGCGGCCTGTCCGGCGGTTCGATGGAGCGCCCTGCCCTCAAGCGGCTGCTGGACGATGTGGCCGCCAACCGCATCGATGTGATCATTGTCTACAAGATCGACCGATTGACGCGCTCGCTGATGGACTTCGCCAGGATCGTCGCGATGTTCGATGCCCACTCGGTGTCCTTTGTCTCGGTGACGCAGCAGTTCAACACGTCAAGTTCCATGGGACGGCTCACCCTCAACATGCTGCTGTCCTTTGCCCAGTTCGAACGCGAGGTGACTGCAGAGCGCATCCGTGACAAGTTCGCCGCTTCCAAGCGCAGGGGCATGTGGATGGGTGGAGTCGTGCCGCTCGGCTACGACGCCGCGGACCGCAAGCTCCACATCAACCGGCGCGAGGCTGAAACCGTCCGGTGGCTGTTCGACAGCTATCTCGAACTTGGCTCCGTCCATCGCCTCCGGGAAGCCGCCGAGCAGCACGGCATTAGGTCGAAAACCCGAACCTACAGGAGCGGAAAGAACCTTGGCGGCACGCCGCTCACGCGCGGCCATCTCTACGCAATCCTGTCCAACCCCGTGTATATCGGCAAGGTGCGGCACAAGGACCAGATCAATGACGGCCAGCACGAGGCCATCATCGTAGCCGCCGCCTATGACAAGGCTCAGGCACTGCTGCAGGCGAACGCGTCAACACCGCGCGGGTCCATCACCGCGCAGGACCGGCATCTGCTGACCGGATTGATATTCGATGAGACCGGCGACCGGCTGACGCCGAGCCATGCCAACAAGAAGGGCAAACGCTATCGCTACTACGTATCCAACCGGCTTTTGAAGGGCGCCAGCAAGGAAACCGACGGCTGGCGATTGCCGGCGGACCAGGTGGACAGGATCATCGGAAGCCGCATCACTGCAATGCTGGCAGATCGCGCAGGACTGATCGAAGTCGCCTCTGCCGGCGACACGGCAATGGCCGCAGATGCCATACCGGCGATGAACGAAGCGGCCGGGCGTGCCACTACGATCCTCGCGACCGGGACGGCGGTGGAGAAGCGTCGCCTCCTGCAGTCGCTGATCGAGCGGATCACCATCACCCCGGACGACATCGACATCGCAGTCAGCCGCCCAGCCTTGCGCAGCGCACTCGTCGGCGGTCACCCGAATGGCAATGTCGGACACAACGGTATCGGGCACGGCAGAGCCGCGCTGAACAGCGTTAGGCAGGAAAGACGCCTCGAGCCCACCGAGCCCATCGTCATCCGCATCGCGATGAGATTGCGCCGGCGAGGGGTTGAAGGGGTTGAAGCCCGGCTGGTCGTTGCAAACGAAGCCAGCCCCGAAACCAGACCCGATCGGGCCCTGGTCAATCTTCTCGCAGATGCCAATCTGTTCCTCGAACTGCTGACATCAGGCACCTGCACCACCATGGCCGACCTTGCGGCCGCCGCCGGCCAGAGTGCCACGGAAATCAGCCGCATCATGCCGCTGGCGTTCCTGGCGCCAGACATTGTTCGCCTGATCCTGGAAGGCCGCCAGCCGGTCGAACTGACCGCACAGACGCTCAAGCGCACCAAGCCGCTACCGGCATCGTGGTCCAATCAGCGCCAAAGGCTGCAATTTACCGCCGCGAGCTGATCACCCACTGCATCGATCCCGCCAAACGCGTGGCTCCGCAAAACCCCCAGCAGAGACTACCGGGCCGTTTTGGCCCCTTGCCCGCAGTGGAGACGTCTCTCAAGCCAGACGTTGCTGCAATGCGACCGCCAAGCCGCTGAAATAACGGCCCTTCTGAGAGACCATGGGTAACAGGCGGAAAACTGGAGACTGAGTGGTACGGTTGGGTGGGCTCGAACCACCGACCTCTGGAGCCACAATCCAACGCTCTAACCAACTGAGCTACAACCGCACATCGATACCGGCGTGGCGTCCGGCAAGGCGCGAGATAACGCCTGCCCGCGTAATTTGCAAGCCTTGCGCCAACCCCGCCCGATATTCATTACCGGGGGGTGCCCCGAAACGAAAAAGGCCACCCGCAGGGGGTGGCCTTACAGTCGATGCCAGATGGCGTTCAGGCTGCCTTGGCGGCCTTCGCAGCCTTGTTTACTTCCTTGGTCACGATGGCGGATGCCTTCTCGGCAGTTGCCTTGACCGGAGCCGAAGCCTTCTCGGAAACCTTCATGGTGAGTTCCTGGGCGTCCTTTGCCTGGGCAGAAAGACGCTCGAAGGCGGTGCGGAAGAATTCGCCCTGCAGTTCGAGAACTTCGGCGAAGGACTTGACCTTCGAGACCTTCTCGACGAACTCGACGCCGGCTTCGGCGTTGACCTTGGCGTTTTCCATTGCCTTGGTCGAAAGCTCGCTCACGCCCTCGCGCATTGCGTCGAAGGACTTCTGTGCGGCAGAGGTTGCGTCCTCGGCCATTGTCTTGAACTGTGCATAGGCGTCGGTCGACTGCGCGACGCTCTTTTCGGCCATCTGGCGGAATGTTTCGCTCATGTTGGCGAAGTCAGCCTGGGCCTTTTCCATCATTTCGGCAGCG
>JBGSJA010000058.1:0-16066 GCA_041742235.1 Salaquimonas sp.
CTTCGGCATCCAGCCCCAGCTCGTCGACAATGAAGGCAAGGTTCTGGAAGGCGCGGCGGACGGAAACCTGTGCATCACCGATTCCTGGCCGGGCCAGATGCGTACGGTCTATGGCGACCACGAGCGCTTCATCCAGACCTACTTCTCCACCTACAAGGGGAAGTACTTTACCGGCGATGGCTGCCGCCGCGACACCGATGGCTACTACTGGATCACCGGACGCGTCGACGACGTCATCAACGTTTCCGGCCACCGCATGGGAACGGCGGAAGTCGAAAGCGCGTTGGTCAGCCACGAGAAGGTTTCGGAAGCAGCGGTCGTCGGCTATCCGCACGACATCAAGGGACAGGGTATCTATTGCTATGTCACGTTGATGTCGGGCGTGACGGGCGATGATGAGCTGCGCAAGGAACTGGTCAACCACGTGCGCAAGGAGATCGGCCCCATCGCGTCTCCCGACAAGATCCAGTTCTCGCCGGGCCTGCCCAAGACGCGTTCGGGCAAGATCATGCGCCGCATCCTGCGCAAGATCGCCGAGGACGATTTCGGCGCCCTTGGCGATACCTCGACGTTGGCCGATCCGGCGGTGGTTGATGATCTCATTGCCAACCGCCAGAACAAGAAGGCGGTTCCTGCGCAGTAGGAACACCATCCCGTTGAAATCTTTGGAGGGGGCTTCGGCCCCCTTGTCGTTGGTGCGAAGCAGCGCTTGCCAAATACCCGTTTGCGCCCCACATTCAAGCCATCGTCAACAACATGAAAGGAGGTGATCCGATGTCGAGTGATTTCCGGAACTGTATGGGCTTGAGCGGATCCTCATTCCTTCGGAGCAGCCTCTGAACGGATGAAGTGAAGCGCGGACAGGTTCAGGCTCGATCCTGCCCACAAGGTCCGTCTTCCGTGTAAAATCGCGACGCCGTCCCGCCGGGTAACCGGGTAAACGGGGCGGCGTTTCGCTTTTGTGGTTGGATGCGGCTCGGTAGCAAAACGATTGGGTAACCATCGCCAAATACGTCGAAGCCCGCCGGGGGAGGAGGATCCGGCGGGCTTCGGTACGGTGTCCCGGCAAGGGAGGAGGATTTGCCGGAACTCAGCCGGGACATGGGAGGAGGATATGTCCGGGCCGATCTGATGAACCTAATATATCCCGCCAAAATCTATTGTGCACTGCAAAATACTCATTGCTGCTATGCAAAAAAGCAGGCTGTGGACCGGTTTTTCCTGGTTTTGCCAAGTCTTGCGTCACGCTCCGCCGAATTTTTCCGCACTAAGCCCGTTATTTGCCCGTACGGCCCGATTGGTGGAGCGCAGCACACCAGCCTTTTCGCTTCTTGCCGGCATAGGGGCGAACGTGTTGGCTGCCCAGCAGCACCTGCGCGAGGTTGCTTCCATCATCAAGCGTCACGTCGGCCAGTACCCGCCCGTAATATTTGTCGCCGCCGATATTCGACAGGCTGATATTGCCTTTCGAAATGCGGCCCGCCAGAACGTCGCGCGCCTGCCGCGCCAACAAGCGCTCCAACGGGCATTTGGCGCGCAACTCCGGCGCATCGATGCCGCGGACACGGATGGATACGGAAACAACGGTTCCGGGCCAGACTTGCGCCTCCACGGAAAAACTGTCGCCGTCATGGACCTTGACGACACGCGCCTGCACGGGGCCTGGCACCGGCTGCGCAGCGGAGCTCGCGGTTGCGGCCATCGCCAGCAAGCCCGGAACGAGGCAGGATGCGACAAGACATGAGCGGATCGGCAAGTTCATTCCGTGTGAATTTCTTCCTATAGGTAAATTTTCCTATAGGAAGAAATTCACAGGGTCAAGCAAGATCGCTCTCAGAAATCGACGGCGATGCCCTTTCGCTCCCAGTCGCCGTAACGCACCGGTTCCGGCCCGTCCCGTCCATTCACCTCGGACGGCATGGGCGGTCGGGCATCCATTTCGCGGCGGCGGATTGCGGCTTCCGCAAGCGCCCGCATCGCAGCGGGTGGAAGTTCCCGCCGGGCTTCGTCTTTACCACCTTGATCCTGGTTGCCGCCGTCCATTTTTCCTCCAGCATTCTTGAAGAGCGTGCGGCCGAATACCATTCTCGTATTCGCCGGTCGCGATGAAACCGGTGCGCGTGCATGCCGCCTTGTGATATAGGCCGTGCCGTGCCTTTGCAAAGAGCAAGCGGAGCCCGGTTTCCATGAACATCCTGCGTACAGCAATGTTGCTTGCCGCGATGACGGCGCTTTTCATGGCGGTCGGCTATGCCATCGGCGGGCAGTCCGGCATGGTGATTGCCTTTGCGATTGCAGCGGCGATGAACTTCTTCAGCTACTGGAATTCGGACAAGATGGTGTTGCGAATGCACCATGCGGTCGAAGTCGGCCCGCAGAACGCACCCGAGTTTTACGAAATCGTGCGCCGGTTGGCGGAAGCGGCCAACATGCCGATGCCCAAGACCTACATCATCAATTCGCCGCAGCCAAACGCCTTCGCCACGGGCCGCAATCCCCAGAATGCCGCCGTCGCGGCCTCGACCGGCCTTTTGGAAACGCTCACCCCCGAGGAAGTCGCGGGCGTGATGGCGCATGAACTTGCCCATATCGCCAACCGCGACACGCTGACCATGACGATTACAGCGACGCTGGCCGGCGCGATTTCAATGCTCGGAAATTTCGCGTTTTTCCTGGGCGGCAACCGCAACAGCGAAAACGGCGGCGGCAACGCCATTGCCACGCTGCTTGCCGTGCTGCTGGCGCCATTTGCGGCGATGATCGTGCAAATGGCCGTCAGCCGCACCCGCGAGTATTCGGCCGACAAGCTTGGCGCGCAGATTTGCGGCCGCCCGCTGTGGCTGGCCTCCGCGCTGCACAAGATCGCGGCAGCCGCCGGTCGCATCCCCAATGTCGATGCCGAGCGCAACCCGGGAACGGCGCACATGTTCATCATCAATCCGCTGGGCCAGCACGCCCGCGACAGCCTCTTTTCGACCCATCCAAACACGGAAAACCGGATACGCGCGCTGGAGCAACTGGATGGCGAAATGCGCCAGATGGAAGCGGCCGAACCGCCCGAGGAGCAGCGACAAGCCCCCGCTGCACCCGCGGCCAAGGCCCGCCCCGCGGGGAGGCCATCGGTTCCGCCCGCCGGCTCTTCCGGTCAATGGGGGCGCAAGCCGGACGACGAACCGCGCGGCCCCTGGTCGTGAGGGCGTTGGCGCGGTTGCCGTCTTTCGCTGAACGCGTGGCAATGTCTTGAACCGGAAATTCCGAACCGGCAGCCATGACAGGCCCGCACCTGCAAAGCCCGGTCTTGCCGCAAGGCAGGCTGCAGCGGCCCTTGTCGGACGCGTGGTCGATGACCGGCGCAGCCTGGAGGCCCTGACCGACGAGAACAGCGGCATCGCAGCCTACCGCGCACTTGATCCGCGCGACCGTTCCCTAGCCCGGGCCATCGCCCTCACCACGCTTCGACACCGGGGCGAGATTGGCCGGGCATTGGCGCGCATGCTCGACCGGCGTCCGCCGCAAAAGGCGCGGCACCTGTTGCACACCCTCGATGTCGCAGCCGCGCAAATCCTCTACATGGCGGTGCCGCAAAGCGCGGCGGTCGACCTTGCGGTGACGGCGATTTCCGCCGATTCGCGCACGCAGCGCTTCGCCAGCATGGCGAATGCCGTATTGCGGCGTCTGGCGCGCGAGAAGGACGCCATCCTCGCACTTCCGTCAGACGCGGCCACCGTGTTTCCGCAATGGCTGGCGGCGGAACTGCGCCGCGACCACGGCCGCGACAATGCCGATGCGATCGCCCGCGCCATCCTCTTCGAACCTGTCATCGACATCACGCCATCGCCGCTTCTGTCGCAGGCGCAGATTGCCGGCCTTGCCGTCTCGTTGGATGCGCGGGCCTTGCCGACCGGATCGCTTAGACTGTCCGGCCTCGCGCCGGTGGCCGAATTGCCTGGCTACGGCGAAGGATCATGGTGGGTGCAGGATGCTGCATCGGCGCTTCCCATACGCCTGCTCGGCGATGTCGCGGGCCGCAGGGTAGCCGATCTGTGTGCAGCGCCGGGCGGCAAGACCGCGCAGCTGGCGGCAATGGGCGCGAACGTGACAGCAGTCGACATATCGCCCGTCCGGTTGGAGCGACTCGCGGAAAACCTGGCGCGGCTGCGCTTGACGGCCGAAATCGTCGCCGCGGACATTCTTCAATGGGAACCGGCCGAAAAGTTCGACGCGGTTCTTCTTGACGCCCCCTGCTCCTCCACGGGTACGATCCGCCGTCACCCCGACGTGATGTGGACGAAATCGGCCGAAGACGTTACCGCGCTTGCCGAACTGCAGTTGCAGCTCATTCGCAGGGCGGCAGGTTTCGTGAAGCCGGGAGGCATTCTTGTCTATGCCAATTGCTCCGTATTGAAGCGCGAGGGCGAAAACCTGCTGGCCGCGACCCTCAAGGCCCCGGAGGGGCTGCGGCACAAGCCGCTCGCCGCGGGCGAATTCGGCCTGCCTGCGGAACTCGTCAATGGTCAGGGGGCCTTGCGAACGCTCCCCTTTCACATGCCGGCGGCCGAGGGCGCGGATTCATCCACAGGCGGCATGGATGGTTTCTTCGCCTGCCGCTTCGAAATTGCCTGACACATCGCGAACTGCCATTGTGCGCCATTGGACAATCCGGCGGCGCGCTGCAAGACTGTCCCTGCGGGTCCGCCCGCTGCACTTCAAGGAGGAAACACAAGTCACATGGCGCTGTCCGACCAGTCCGGATCGCTAGGCGGCACGCTTTCGAGCATGTGGCGGCGGCTGCGGCGCGGGATGATGGGTACTGGCCGGGGCCGGATGCACGTTTCCGGAGCAGCGCCCGAACGGCTCCTGCTTGCCCCGCCCGACCTCCATACGCCCGATCCGACCGTGGCCCAGGAAATCTATGCCGGAACCTTCCACTTTGCCGGCAAGACGCTGGATGCGGCCGGCTCGAACCCTTTTGCGCTGACCGCTCCATCGCCGCAATTCGCGCGCGAACTTCACGCCTTCGGCTGGTTGCGCCATCTTGGCGCTTCCGGCGATCCGCTTTCGGCGACCAATGCACAAGCGCTCGTGAAGGACTGGATCGATGCCAACCCACGCCCGCGAGACGCCCTGCAATGGGACGCAGTGACGACAGCGCAGCGGCTGGTTTCCTGGCTGTGCCATTCGGTGCTGATCGTCGAGAAGGCCGACCTTGCCTCCTATCGCCTGTTCCTCAAATCGGTCGGCTACCACATACGCTACCTCCGCGGCGTTGCGCCGCTGTCGCCCGAGGGAATGCCTCGGCTGATGTGCCTGGCGGCGGTTGCCTATGCCGAAATATGCGTCGCCGCGCGCGGCACCGTCAGGACGGCGCAAAAGAGCCTCGACAATGAATTGTCGCGCCAGATCCTTGCCGATGGCGGTCACGTTTCGCGCAATCCGGCGGTCCTGGCGGATCTGCTGGCGCTGCTCCTGCCGCTGCGCCAATCCTTTGTGCGCATCGGCCAGGCGCCTTCGGTCGAACTGGTCTCAGCCATTGACCGGATGATGCCGGCGTTGCGTTTCTATCGTCTTGGCGACGGCTCGATCGCACGCTTCAACGGCGCGGGTCACACGCCGCAAAGCCTGATATCCACCGTGTTGCGCTATGACGATGTCATGGGCGCGGTCCCGACTACTGCGCCCTATAGCGGCTACCAGCGCCTCGATGCGGGCGGAACGGTCGTACTCGTCGATACCGGCAAACCGCCTCCGGCCGAATTGTCGGCGGATGCCCATGCCGGCGCGCTTTCGTTGGAGATGTCGTCAGGGGAATTTCCGCTTGTCGTCAATTGCGGGATCCCCGTGCTCGGCAATCCTTCTGCAAGACTTGCCGCGCATTCGACGGCGGCCCATTCGACCGCAACCCTGAACGACACTTCATCATGCCGTTTCGTTCCAGAAAATCGCAGGGATCCGGCGTCGCCGGTCTACATTGCTGCAGGGCCGCTAAGGCTGGAGGCGCAGCGCCGCGCCGGCGAAGGCGGGGACACCGTCGCGGCCAGCCATGACGGCTACATGCGCCAGTTCGGCGTTGTTCACGAGCGCCAACTTCACCTTTCTGCCGACGGGCGTACGCTGGCGGGGATCGACAGGTTCCACGAACCGGCAGCCAAGAAGGCCAAGGCAGCAAGTCCCAATACATTCGCGATCCGTTTTCATCTGCACCCTTCGGTGGAGGCCCGTACCTTCGACAACGGGCTGGCGCTACGCTGTCCGGACGGAACGCTTTGGAGCTTCCTTTGCGAGGCCGTCGCGCCGCAGATCGAGGAAAGCGTCTATTTCGCGGTCGCGGCGGGCGGAAGGCGCAGCCGTCAGATCGTGCTTCGCGGCACAACAACCGAAACCCCTGAAGTGCGCTGGTCATTCATCCGGCGATGATCGAACGGCGCACGGGATAAGTTCCGGTCACGGTTTTCCGTCATTCCCGCCCCATGCTAGAGAGCGTGCGAAACGCGAGGTTTGAGGGCGCCCCATGGCCGTAAAATCGAAGAATCTGCCGGCCCCGGACCTTGTGCCCGTCCGCCGCGCGCTGATCTCGGTCTCCGACAAGGCCTCGATCGTCGATTTCGCCGCCGCACTTGCCGCGCGCGGCGTCGAACTTGTTTCGACCGGGGGTACGGCCGCTGCGCTGAAGGAAGCAGGCCTTGCCGTGCGCGATGTCAGCGAACTCACCGGATTTCCCGAAATCATGGACGGCAGGGTGAAGACGCTGCACCCGGCGATCCATGGCGGACTTCTGGCTGTGCGTTCGGATGCAGAGCACCGCGACGCGCTAGCCGCCCATTCAATCTTGCCGATCGACCTGGCGGTGATCAACCTTTACCCGTTCGAGGAGGTCTCGGCCGCAGGCCCGCCGTATGGCGAGGCGGTCGAGAACATCGATATCGGCGGCCCTGCCATGATCCGCGCCGCGGCGAAGAACCATGCCTGGGTGGCGATCGCGACCGATCCGGCTGACTACCGCGAAATCCTTCAGTCGCTGGACGCCAATGACGGCGCAATTGCCCTTGCGCTGCGCAAGACACTGGCTGCCAGGGCCTTCGCGCGCACGGCTGCCTATGATGCGGCGATCAGCCAGTGGTTCTCGGCCCAGCCGGATATCGGGGCGCCGCGCCATTTCGCGATCGGCGGAACACTCCTCGAACTGCTTCGATATGGCGAGAACCCGCACCAGTCGGCTGCGCTTTACCGCACGCCGGAACAAAGGCCGGGCGTTGCCACTGCGATTCAGTTCCACGGCAAGCAATTGTCGTGGAACAACCTGAACGACACAGACGCGGCCTTCGAACTCGTCAGCGAGTTCTCGCCACACGAATCCGCGGCGGTCGCGATCATCAAGCATGCCAATCCTTGCGGCGTCGCCACCGCGCCGACGCTGGCGCTGGCTTTCCGCGCCGCGCTCGCCTGTGATCCCGTTTCGGCCTTCGGCGGCATCATCGCGTTGAACCGGCCGCTCGACGCATCGGCGGCTGCGGAAATTTCCGCCATCTTCTCCGAAGTCATCATTGCGCCCTCGGTCGATGACGATGCGCTGGCGATCCTGTCAGCAAAGAAGAACCTCCGCGTTCTGGTGACCGGCAGCCTCGCCGATCCGCGCGCCGCCGGTGTCATGGTCCGGACGGTTGCCGGCGGCCTGCTCGTGCAATCGCGGGACAACGGCGCCACCGGCGCGGACGATTTGAAGGTCGTGACGAGGCGGGCACCGAATCCCCGCGAACTTTCCGACCTGCTTTTCGCCTTCAAGGTAGCCAAGCATGTGAAATCGAACGCCATCGTCTATGCGCGCGACGGTGCGACCGTCGGCATTGGCGCGGGTCAGATGAGCCGGGTGGATTCATCGCGCATTGCCGCCCGCAAGGCGCTGGACGCCGCGCAGGCTGCCGGCCACGCCGAACCCGCAACACGCCGCAGCGTGGTCGCATCCGACGCGTTCTTCCCCTTTGCCGACGGTCTCGTCTCAGCCGTGGAGGCGGGAGCCACTGCCGTGATCCAGCCGGGCGGATCGATGCGCGACGAGGAAGTGATCGAGGCAGCCGACGCCGCCGGCATCGCGATGGTGTTCACCGGCATGCGGCATTTCCGGCACTGATGAGGCGCTACCGCGAGGGCGGCCCGGCCGGATAGGGCGTGCGCCATAGGATATAGCCGCCGATCAGGAAGAAAGGCACGATCATCGCCATGCCGAGGCGGTTCGATCCGCTCCAAACGGTAACGGTCGCAACGAGGAACGGCGCGAGGAAACTCGTCGCCCGCCCGGCAAGCGCGTAGATGCCGAAATAGCGTCCCGTCTCGGCCGGCGGCACGCTGCGCGCCATATAGGAACGCGAGGACGCCTGTACGGGACCGAAGGCTATCCCGATCAGCAGGCCGTAGCCAATATAGGCAAGTTCGGCAGGGGTTCCGAACAGCCCGCCACTGTCGGCTGTCGACAGTTGCACGAGGCCGAACAAGGTGAAGCCCGGGCCTGTCGAGATGATGCCGAGCGTCGCCAGCAGCAGCACGAAGACCGATGCCATGACAATCCGCTTCGAGCCATAACGGGTGTCGAGATAGCCGGCGGTGATGCAGCCGAAAATCGCGACGATGTTCAGCATAATGCCGTAAAGGCCCATTTCGGTGGTCTGCCAGGCAAACATTCCCGCCGCGAAGGGTGCGCCAAGCGCCAGCAGCGCGTTGACGCCGTCCTGGTAGACCATCCGCGCCGCAAGGAACCGGAAGATGCCCGGCTGCCGGCGCACTTCCTTGACCGTGTCCCTGAGATCGGCAAGGCCGGCGCGCACCGCCGTAGCCGGCTTCTCGCCCGGTCCGCTGTCGGGCGTGAACATGAACATCGGCAACACGAAGACGAGGTACCAGATCGCCGCAATCGGGCCCGTCAGGCGGGCGTCTTCGCCGCTCGCTATGTCTATGCCGGGCGAAATTCCGGCGATGGTCCTGCCGGTTTCGGGCGATGCGGCAAGCACGGCGACCACGAATATGAGGACGATCATGCCGCCCAGATAGCCAAGTCCCCAGGCGATGTTGGATACCTTGCCGATGTCCTTGTTGGAGACCAGCCGCGACATCATGGAATCGTTGAAGACGGTGGAAAATTCCGCCGCGACGGTCGCGATGGTGAAGGCGGTAATCACCCACAGCAGGCTGGAGCCGGGCGTTGCCCACCACAGCGCGAACAGTGCGAGGATTTTCAGCACCGCGAAAGTTGCGATCCAGGGCTTGCGCGGCCCGGTCTTGTCGGCGATGGCGCCGAGCACGGGCGACAGGATGGCGATGATGAAGCCCGATGCAGCGACGCCATAGGCCCACCACGCCTGGCCGACGGTGTCGTTCTCTGCCAGCCGCGCCACGAAATAGGGCCCGAAAATGAATGTGGTGACGACGGTGAAGAAGGGTTGGGCCGCCCAATCGAAGAGCATCCAGCCCCAAATACCCTTGCGGTCCGCCCTGTTGACCACTTCAGGCGCTGCCAAGACGCTCATCGCTGTCTCCTCATCGTTTTGCCGAACAATGTCATGGTTGCCGATTCGCGCATAGGGGCATCGCCGTGGCTGTCGGGCGGAATTCAGCCTAGGCATGCGCGCCGCACGCCGATAAGACAGTTCGTGACGAAGGAGCAGTCATGGCAGCACGCAGGGACAAAGGTGGCGGCAGCAGCAATGAACCGGATGCGAATGCGCGCGAATCGCGCCGTATCCTTGAGCGCATCGAGCATGAGAATGTATCGATGGGCGGCAACTGGTTCTTGCGAACGGCACAGCGCGCCCGCGGGCACTTTTCCGGCGCCGACACGGAAAAGGACGACCCGATCGAGCTTTGGGGTACGCGGATCGGACGCGCCATCGGCTTTGTCATTTTTGTCGCGCTGGTGATCGTGTTCGTGCGGGCGGTCGTGCAGCCATGAAGCCGGAAAGCCTGTCGGGCGGTGGCATGCCGCCCGCCGTCATCGCGATTTCCAGCCATGTCGCACGGGGCGCGGTCGGCAACCGGTCCATCGTCAATGCGCTGGAGACTTTCGGCTTTCCGGTTTGGGCGGTTCCGACGGTGCTCCTGCCCTTTCATCCAGGTCATGGCCGGGCGACACGGATCGAACCCGATCCCGCGCTTTTCGGGCCTTTCCTCGACGATTTGCTGGGCTCGAAATGGATCGGCGAAACCGGCGCCATCATCACCGGCTACATGGCCAATGCGACGCAGGCAGAAAAGGTCGGGGGGTTCGTCGCCGCGGCACGAAAGGCCAATCCGCGCCTCGTCTATCTGTGCGATCCGGTGATCGGCGACACGAACGGGCTCTATGTCGGCGAATCCACGGCTGCGGCCATCCGCGACCACCTCCTGCCGCAAGCCGATATCGCAACGCCGAACCTTTTCGAACTCGCATGGCTAAGCGGAAGCGAACGCCCCGGCGACGCGGTTTCAGCGGTCGAGACGGCTCGGACGCTCGGCCCTTCCGTGGTGCTGGTTACCTCCGCCCCGGCCTATATGCGCGGCAACACGGCAAATCTGCTGGTCGAGCGCGAAAGCGCCACGCTCGCCGAGCACCGGATCGTCAACGGGCCGGGAAACGGCAGCGGCGATCTTGTCGCCGGCCTTTTCCTGGCGCGGTTGCTTTCGGGGTCCGCGCCAGTTGAAGCGCTCGAAAAGGCAAGCGCCTCAATCTTCGAGATCATGTCCCGCGCGGCGCGAAGGGGGAGCGATGAACTGATGCCGCAGGCCGATCCGCAAAGCCTGTTGAACCCGGTCGCGATCGTGACATTGCGCGCCATTGCCCCGACGCCGGCCTTTCGCAGATGAGCGACGGCCCTGCCCATGTTGGCGTCGACGGGTGCAAGGCGGGCTGGATCGCCGTAACCTTGCGCGCGGAAGCGCCCCCTTCGGTTTCGGTAAATGCAAGTTTCGCTGCCCTCCTGGCAAAGGCGGGAGAAGAGGCATTCATCGCAGTGGACATGCCCATCGGCCTGCCGGATTTCATCCCGGGCGGCGGGCGCGGACCGGAACAGGCAGTTCGCAAGCTTCTGAGCAAACGCCGCTCGAGCGTATTCTCGATCGCTTCGCGAAAAGCGGTTTACTGCGAGCAACAGGAAAATATGACTTGGGAAGAAACAAAGGCGGCTAGACATAGAGCCCAAGTCATTGCGAAGCAGACTTCCGAGAACGCCTCTGGAATTGCGTTTCAGGCGTTTTGCCTGTTTCCGAAAATCCGGCAACTGGATATCGCTATGTTGCCCAAATTGCAGTCCCGTATTCGGGAGACGCACCCGGAATTGGCGTTTTGCGTACTCAACGGCGGCGTTGAAATGCATTACCCAAAGAAGTCCCCCGCCGGCATGGCCGAGCGGCGCGACCTGCTTGCCCGCCACGGCTATGATCCGGCATTCCTGGCACAACGCCCGCCCCCGGGCGCAGCAGCGGATGATTTCCTCGACGCATGCGCCTGTGCCCTGGTTGCGGGCCGCGTGGCGAGGAACGAAGCCGTTTCCTTTCCGCCGGTTCCCGCCACGGATGCAAAAGGGCTTCAAATCGCGATCTGGGCATAATAGTGAAGGTCCAGCGGCCCTCAAGGAGAAGCCTTTGCCAAGGGAACAAGTAGAACCCGGTTTTCCCGCCCGTCTCGCGCAGGGCTATGAAACATTCCACACCGGGCGGCTGCGGCTGGAGCGGGAGCGGTACGAGCAGCTCGCCGCGGCCGGACAAAAGCCCGAGATCATGGTGATTTCCTGCTGCGATTCGCGGGCCGCGCCGGAGACGATATTCGATGCCGCGCCGGGCGAGATCTTCGTTCTGCGCAACGTCGCCAACCTTGTCCCGCCCTATGCGCCGGACGGTGAATATCACGGCACATCCGCCGCGCTGGAGTTCGCCGTACAGGTGTTGAAGGTCAAGCACATCGTCGTCATGGGGCACGGCCGCTGCGGCGGCGTTAATGCCTTTCGCGAGCAGCATGAGGGTCTTGCCGCCGAACCGCTTTCGCCGGGCGATTTCATCGGCAAGTGGATTTCGCTGCTCGAACCCGCCACGAAGGACATACGTTGCGAGAACGTGACGCTTGCGTCTGCCCGCCAGCGTGCGCTGGAGGAAGCATCGGTACGGCAAGGCATCGCAAACCTTGCAACATTCCCTTGCGTGAACATACTTCTCCAAAAAAGCCGTATCGCGATCCACGGCGCCTGGTTCGATATCGGAACCGGAGAATTGTGGCTGATGAATCCTGCGAGCGGCGATTTTTATCCCGTTCTTGCCTCCAACCCCTGACGAAGGCCACCCTTGCTCCAACTGGCCGCCGCCAACCTGCTTTCCCCGCCCGTGCTGTTCTTTGTGCTGGGCTTTGCCGGCTCGCTCGCTGGGTCGAAGCTGACCCTGCCGGAAGCGGTGGCAAAGACGCTGTCGCTCTATCTGATGCTGTCGATCGGCTTCAAGGGCGGGGTCGCTGTCGCCGGCCACGGCCTTACCGGTGAGATGTTCGCCGCCATTGGCGCGGGTGTCGTGCTTTCCGCCCTTCTTCCGGTCGCCGCCTTCGCGCTGCTCGGTCTGATGTCGCCGCTTTCGCGAGTCGACCGGGCGGCGGTGGCGGCCCACTATGGTTCGATATCCATCGTCACCTTCGTCGCGGCGTCCGAGACACTGCGCAGCCTTGGCGTAGACTTCGACGGCTACATGGTTGCGATCGCGGCAATCATGGAAACCCCGGCCATTCTCGTCGCACTTTATCTCGCGGGGTCGAACCGGCCTCGGCAGGAGGGCGAAAGTCTTTTCGGCGAGGTGCTGCTCAACTCATCGGTGGTGGTTCTCACCGGCGCCTTCGTGATAGGCGCCATCACCGGCGAGAAGGGCATGGCGGAGATTTCGCCGTTCATCGTCGATCCGTTCAAGGGCATCCTTTGCCTGTTCCTTCTCGACATGGGGGCTGTCGCGGCAAGGGGCATCGCCAATGGTTCGCGCTTCCTCAACCCTGGTCTCATTGTTTTCGGTGCGGTGATGCCGGCGTTGTCGGCAAGCGCCGCACTGGCCATTGCTTGGCTGACGGGAATGCCTGCCGGCAACGCCGCCATCCTGATGACGCTTGCCGCCAGCGCATCCTACATTGCCGTGCCGGCAGCCATGCGGCTGGCCCTGCCGGAGGCAAATCCGGCCATCTACCTGACGCTTTCGCTCGGTATAACCTTCCCGATCAACCTCGTGATCGGCATTCCCGCCTATCTCGCCCTGGCCCGGTGGATCCTGCCATGAAGACCCATCCCAAGAAGGAAATACGCATCATCTGCGAATTGCCGCTTGCCGGGCGCATGCGGGCCCATCTCGACCGTGCCCCGATCAGCGGATACACCCTGTTGCCGGTGATTGGCGGCAAGGGATCGGAAGGCGCCTGGTCGCGCGAGGGCCTTGTCGGCGATGCCGGACAGATGGTGATTTTTCTGATCATCCTCGACGAGGCGGAATTGCAGGCAGTGCTGGCCGATCTTTATGCCGTGATCACCAACCAGATCGGCATCATTACGATCGCCGATGTCGAGGTCGTCCGGCCTGACCGTTTTTGAAATCGAAGGCAATGTCGATGAACGCCAAAATCGCGCTCGCAGCTTTTGCCTGCCTTCTGGCCATGGCTGCACAGGCGCAGGAACTGCCGCAAACTGTTTCGCGCTGGTACGATGCCTTGCGCACCGGCGACAGCGCTGCCTTTGGCCAACTCATCGCGGCAGACGCGGTAATCGAACTGAAGGCTTCCGGCATCGTCCAGACCCGCGAGGAGTTCATCGCTTCACTGGACGATTGGGCCGAATTGGCCGCGCAAGGGCAGATGCTGGTCCGGCCGGTATCGGCATCGGAAAATGAAGCCGTTGCGGAGGTTTGCTACCGCTTTCCGGGCGCCGAGCGAATGAACCGCGAAAGCTTTACCCTGGCCGATGGCAAGGTTACCCGCCTGGTGCAGGAAGAGGCCGGGACGGGCTGCCCCGGCTTTTGAACGGGGTCAGCCTTCGTCGATTGCCTTGCCGATGGCGGCGATCGCCTTTTGATAGACGCCTGCCTTGTTCCAGCCCTGGATCGCCGCAAAGTTCGGCTCGCCCTCCTGGTAGCCCTGGCCCGGCTGCCAGCCATAGCCGCGAAGGTAATTCGCGGTGGAAGCGAGCGCATCGGCGCGCGAAGTGATCATGTCCACCTTGCCGTTGCCATCGCCGTCAGCGCCGAACTTGACATAATTGGCCGGCAGGAACTGCATCTGGCCGATTTCGCCGTGGCCAGCCCCTTTCATTTGGGTGCGCTTGAGCTGCCCGGTCTGCAATATCTGCAAGGCGGCGTAGAGCTGTTCCTCGAAGAATTCCGAGCGGCGGCAGTCATAGGCAAGCGTGGCGAGAGCGGCAAAGGCATCCTGATTGCCCTGGAAGCTGCCAAAGCCGGTTTCCATGCCCCAGATTGCCAGCAGCGGCCCGGCGGGAACGCCATATTTTACCTCGAGCTTGCGGAACAGCGCCGCGTTCTGCTTCTTCAGCGTGCGGCCCTTCGAGACGATGGCCGATGCGCCGCGTTTCTGCATGAACTGGTCGAAGGTGAGCTTGAAGCTTTTTTGATTACGGTCGAGCGATATGGTTTTGGTGGCATAGGAAACACCGTCCAGCGCCTCGGCGATGGTGCGCTTGCTGACGCCGTTGGCGGCAGCCTCCGCCCTGAAGCTTTCCAGCCAGGCAGGAAAGCCGGCTGCATTGTCGCCGCATTGGGCCGCCATCGCCTGGCCTGAAATCGCCAGCCAAGCCGCTGCCGCGATCAACAGATTGGATTTTCCAGCAATCATGCCTGCTTCCCTTGCCGCATGCGTTTGGGGCATGCCCGGTGTGTTGCGAATCGCGTGCCTTTATTGCCCGCCATCAACGAAAATTCCACTTGCCTGCGGCAAAATTTTCGTTACCGCGCAGTAATCATGAAAGATGACGGCACAATGAAGGCCGCTTACGCGGCCTTCTGCTTTCGCAAAAGTCCCCGGTTGACGAGAAGTTCCGCGATCTGGATGGCATTGAGTGCGGCGCCCTTGCGCAGATTATCGGAAACCACCCAGATATTCAGGCCGTTCTCGACCGTCGGATCTTCGCGGATGCGCGAAATAAAGGTCGCGTCTTCGCCGGCGCATTCGAGCGGCGTCACATAGCCGCCGTTCTCGCGCTTGTCGACGACGAGGCAGCCGGGCGCCTCGCGCAGGATCTCGCGCGCCTCATCGGCGGTGATCGGCTCCTCGAACTCGATGTTGACCGCCTCGCTGTGCCCGATGAAGACGGGCACGCGCACCGCCGTGCAGGTTACCTTGATCTTCTTGTCGAGCATCTTCTTGGTTTCGGCGACGACCTTCCATTCTTCCTTGGTCGAGCCGTCATCCATGAAGACATCGATATGCGGGATGACATTGAAGGCGATGCGCTTGGTGAACTTCTTCGCTTCCAGCGGGTCGGCGACGAAAATCGCCCGCGTCTGGTTGAAGAGTTCGTCCATGCCGTCCTTTCCCGCGCCCGAAACAGACTGGTAGGTCGCGACAACGACGCGCTTGATCCGCGCGCGATCGTGCAGCGGCTTCAGCGCGACGACGAGTTGTGCGGTCGAGCAGTTCGGATTGGCAATGATGTTGCGCTTGGAAAAGCCCTCGATCGCATCGGCATTGACCTCCGGCACGATCAGCGGGACATCGGCGTCGTAGCGCCATGCCGATGAGTTGTCGATGACGACGCAGCCCTGCGCCGCGATCCTGGGTGACCAGACCTTGGAGATCTCCCCGCCCGCCGACATCAACGCGATGTCGGTGCCGGTGAAATCATAATTGTCCAGGGCCTGAACCTTCAACGTCTTGTCGCCGCAGGTAACTTCCGTTCCCTGGCTGCGGCGCGAGGCGAGCGCAACCACGGTGTCGGCGGGGAAGCCCCGCTCGTCCAGTATCGACAACATTTCGCGGCCCACATTGCCCGTGGCGCCGACGATTGCAACCTTGTATCCCATGATCTGATCTCCGAAATCCCTGTGGGTCCTGCCCGTTTTGCTCCCCCGCCGGCACCGGCCG
>JBGSJA010000059.1:0-4454 GCA_041742235.1 Salaquimonas sp.
GCGGCAAGGATGAAGGTGGAAATCGGCCGCGCCGTCGCCATGCTCGTCTCGCGCCCGTTCCAGTGTGCGTAGAGCTCGACCGATCCCGACAGCACCACGTGAAGGAAATCGGAAGGATCTCCCTCGGCGATCAACTCCACCTGCGGCGGAAAGTTCTGGACATAGGAACCGCGCATCAGCGCTGCGAAATTTTCTTCCTCCACGTCGGCAAACAGGGCGAGGCTGCGCACCTCGCCAAAATATGTATCCGCCATTCCAACCCCTCGTTCGCCTGCCATGGTATTGCGCCCACTACACTTGATAAAAGTCAAGAATTAGCTTGATGGATGTCCGCGAACTGCATGACCAATGCTTTTCGGTGGAGTGACAAATTTCTGTAAGTTATTTATTTCATTAAGGTTTAGCCATGTTTGTGATCTAGATCAAATCTCCCGTGCCCCGCAGGCCGCAGGTCTGTTGCCGATCCATGAAGCGATCAGCGACACCTGAAGCCGGAGGCACACATGCAGACCGAAGCGACCGCCACGCGAGCGGACCAGAACCGCGCATTGGCGCTTAGTACCCTGGCGTTCACCGCGTGTTTCGCGGTCTGGACAATCTTCTCCATCATCGGTGTGGCCATAAAGCAGGAACTGTCGCTCACGGAGTTCCAGTTCGGCCTGCTTGTGGCAACGCCCATCCTTACCGGCTCGCTCACGCGCATATTCCTCGGCGTCTGGACCGAAAAATACGGCGGCCGCCTGATCTTCTCCGGGCAGATGATCCTCACCGCGCTTGCAACCTGGGCACTCACCTTCGCCGACAGCTATCCGATGTATCTCCTCGCCGCGCTCGGCATCGGCCTTGCGGGCGGCTCTTTCATCATTGGCGTCGCCTATGTATCGCGCTGGTACGATGCCGGCCACCAGGGAACCGCGCTTGGCATCTTTGGCGCGGGCAATGTGGGGGCGGCGGTCACCAAGTTCGTCGCGCCTTTCGTCATGGTCGCCTATGGCTGGCACGGCGTCGCCCATGTCTGGGCCATCGGCCTTGCGATCGTCGGCATCGCTTTCTTTCTGCTGGCCAAGGACGATCCCGAGCTGGTCGAGCGCCGGCGAAAGGGGATCAAGGCTCCCTCGTTCGCCGAGCAGTTCGCGCCGCTGAAGAACATCCAGGTCTGGCGTTTCTCGCTCTACTACTTCTTCGTCTTTGGCGCCTTCGTCGCGCTAGCGCTGTGGATGCCGCACTACCTGATCAGCGTCTATGGCGTCGACGTGAAGACCGCAGGCATGGCAGCGGCCTCCTTCAGCCTCTCCGCCTCGCTCTTCCGCGCCTATGGCGGCCATCTCAGCGACAGGTTCGGCGCGCGTGCCGTCATGTACTGGACCTTCGGCTTTTCGCTGGTCTTCCTGTTCATGCTGTCCTACCCGCCGACCGAATACATCGTGCAGGGCAAGGAAGGTCCGATAGCCTTCTCCACCCGCATGGGCCTGTGGCCCTTCGTGGTGGCGCTGTTCGCGCTCGGCTTCTTCATGAGCCTCGGCAAGGCGGCAGTCTTCAAGCACATCCCCGTCTACTATCCAAAGCATGTTGGCGCGGTCGGCGGCCTGGTCGGCATGATCGGCGGCCTTGGCGGCTTCGTCCTGCCCATCGCCTTCGGCGCGCTGCTGGACCTGACCGGCATCTACACCTCGTGCTTCGCTCTGCTGTTCGTGATCGTCGCGATCTCGCTGGCCTGGATGCACCTGTCGATCCGCGCGATGGAACGGGCCGCCCATGGCGAAGCGCTGGACCGCCTGCCGGCCCTGCCGGAAATGCAGCCGATCCACCATCCCGTATCCACCGCCATGCCCCGCCTGCTGGAGGATTGGCGTCCTGAAGACCAGGCCTTCTGGGAACAGAAGGGCAGGGCGGTTGCCCGCCGCAATCTGTGGATTTCGGTGCCTGCATTGCTGCTGGCGTTCTCGGTCTGGATGGTCTGGTCGATCGTCGTTGCGCGGCTTCCCGCCATCGGCTTCGCCTTCACGCCGGAACAGCTTTTCTGGCTTGCAGCGCTCCCGGCGCTTTCCGGGGCCACGCTGCGCATCTTCTACGGCTTCATGGTGCCGATCTTCGGCGGGCGGCTGTGGACAACGCTGTCCACCGCCTCGCTCCTGCTGCCGGCCATCGGCATCGGCTACGCGGTCCAGAACCCGCAGACCCCCTACATCATCTTCCTCGTACTTGCGCTGCTGTGCGGTCTCGGCGGCGGCAACTTTGCATCGTCCATGGCCAATATCGGCTATTTCTTCCCGAAGGCCGAGAAGGGCAACGCGCTCGCGCTCAATGCCGGCCTCGGCAATCTGGGCGTCAGCGTCATGCAGTTCGTCGTGCCGCTCGTCATCACGGCAGGCGTCTTCGGCGCCATGGGCGGCGCGCCGCAGGAGTTGTCCGACGGCGGCCGTATGTGGATGCAAAACGCCGGCTTCGTCTGGGTGCCCTTCATCATCCTCGCCACGGCTGCGGCCTGGCTCGGCATGAACGATATTGCTGACGCCAAGGCGAGCTTCGCCCAGCAGGCGGTGATCTTCGGGCGCACCCACAACTGGCTGATGTGCGTGCTCTATATCGGTACGTTCGGCAGCTTCATCGGCTATTCCGCCGGCTTCCCGCTGCTCAGCAAGCTCGCCTTCCCTGACGTGAACGCCCTGCAATACGTCTTCCTCGGGCCGCTTGTCGGGGCGCTGTCGCGCGCGGGCACCGGCTGGGTTTCCGACCGCTTCGGCGGCGGCCGGGTCACCTTCTGGGTCTTCGCCGGAATGATCGCCTCCGTGTTCGCCGTCATCTTGTCGCTGCAGGCGGGATCGTTCGCGGGTTTCTTCGCCGGCTTCATGGCGCTCTTCTTCTTCACCGGCGTCGGCAATGCCTCGACGTTCCAGATGATCCCGGTGATCATGGGCAAGGAAGTGCCGCGCCTGATGCCGCAGCTCAAGGGCGGGGACCGCGCCAGGCAGATCGCGATGGAATCGGGCGGCATCGTCGCCTTCACCTCGGCGATCGGTGCCTATGGCGGGTTCTTCATCCCCAAGGCCTACGGCACCTCGATCTCGATGACCGGCAGTCCGGTCGGCGCGCTGTGGCTGTTCCTGGCCTTCTACGTGGTTTGCCTCGCCATCACATGGCTCGTCTACACGCGTGCCGGCGGGTTGCTGCACGATGTCGAACACCGACGCGAGCCTCTGCTCGGCGCCGCCCAACCCGCACAATGATTACGAACGACGCCGGGCGGCCATGCCGCCGCCCGCAACCGAACGCCACCGAAAGGAAAGCATGATGAGCCATCTGCTCGACCGCCTGAACTTCTTCCAGTCGACTGCGCTCGAGCAGTTCTCCGAAGGCCACGGACAGGTCACGCGCGAAAGCCGCGACTGGGAAGACACCTACCGCAATCGCTGGCGGCACGACAAGATCGTGCGCTCCACCCACGGCGTGAACTGCACCGGATCGTGCTCCTGGAAGATCTACGTCAAGTCCGGCATCGTGACCTGGGAAACGCAGCAGACGGACTATCCGCGCACGCGTCCGGACCTGCCGAACCATGAACCGCGCGGTTGCGCCCGGGGCGCTTCCTACAGCTGGTATCTCTATTCGGCGAACCGGGTGAAGAACCCGCTGGTTCGTGGCCGGCTGATGCGGGCATGGCGCGAGCTTCGCCAGTCGAAGTCGCCGGTCGAGGCATGGGCGGCGATCCAGGCCGATGCGAACCTTCGTCAGTCCTACGTGAAGATGCGCGGCAAGGGCGGGCTGGTGCGCGCCAGCTGGGACGAGGTGACCGAGATCATCGCCGCGGCAAACGCCTACACCGCCAAGACTTACGGCCCGGACCGGGTCTTCGGCTTCTCGCCGATCCCGGCAATGTCGATGGTCAGCTATGCTGCAGGCTCGCGCTACCTCAGTCTTTTGGGCGGAGTGTGCATGTCGTTCTACGACTGGTACTGCGACCTGCCGCCCGCCAGTCCCATGACCTGGGGCGAACAGACCGACGTTCCTGAATCCGCCGACTGGTACAATTCGGGATACCTTATCCTTTGGGGTTCCAACGTGCCGCAGACGCGCACGCCGGATGCGCATTTCTACACCGAGGTGCGCTACAAGGGCACAAAGTCGGCCGTCATCTGCCCTGATTATTCCGAGGCCGCGAAGTTCGGCGATGTCTGGCTCAACGCCAAGCAGGGCACGGACGCAGCGCTTGCGATGGCCTTCGGCCATGTGATCCTGCGCGAGTTCCACCTCGACCGGCAGACGGACTATTTCGAGGAATACTGCCGCAAATATTCGGACTTTCCGATGCTGGTGCGGCTTGAGGAGAAGGACGGCCGGTTCGTTCCGGGCCGGTTCCTGCGCGCCGGCGACCTGCCCGGCAAGCTCGGCGAGAAGAACAATCCGCAATGGAAGACCGTCGCGCTGAACGAAGCGGGCAGCCTTGTCGCCCCCAA
>JBGSJA010000060.1:0-2890 GCA_041742235.1 Salaquimonas sp.
GGGCGGGGCGACGAGAAGGCGGCCGACCAGGCCGCGGTGGACGCCATGCGCACCGAGCTCAACAACCTGCCCATCGACGGGCGCGTGGTGATCGGCGAGGGCGAGCGCGACGAGGCGCCGATGCTCTATATCGGCGAGGAGGTCGGCACCAAGAACGGCCCGGCGGTAGACATCGCGCTCGACCCGCTGGAAGGCACGACCATCTGCGCCAAGAACCTGCCCAATTCGCTGGCGGTGATCGCACTCGCCGAGCGTGGCAAGATGTTGCACGCGCCCGATGTCTACATGGACAAGATCGCCGTCGGCCCCGGCTATCCCAAGGGGATCATCGACCTCACGCTTTCGGCTTCCGAGAACCTGTCGCGCGTCGCCGAGGCCAAGGGCGTGCGCATCACCGACCTTACCGCCTGCATCATGGACAGGCCGCGCCACGCCCGCCTGATCGAGGAGGTCCGCGCCACGGGCGCCGCGATCCGCCTGATCGGCGATGGCGACGTGGCCGGTGTCATCCATACGACCGATCCGCAGACCACCGGCATCGACGTCTATATCGGCATTGGCGGTGCGCCGGAGGGTGTGCTTGCCGCCGCGGCGCTGCGTTGCACCGGCGGCCAGATGCAGGGCCGCCTGCTGCTCGACACGCCGGAAAAGATCGCCCGCGCGCGCCGAATGGGTGTAGAGGATCCCGATCGCGTCTACGACATGGCCGAGATGGCATCGGGCGACGTGCTTTTCGCCGCGACGGGCGTCACCGACGGCAACATGCTGCCGGGCGTGCGTTTTGGCCGCGATACGATCACCACGCATACCATCGTCATGCGGTCATCCACAGGCACGGTGCGTGAAATCAAGGCTATCCACCGCGACATGGAAAAGTTCGCGTAAGGCCGCGCCTTTTTCGCCAGTAACGCTGTATGGTCCGGCAATCCATTGAAGCCGGAACCATGAACCCGTTCGAAACCGACAAGCCGTTTCTTGGCGTGCGCAGCTCGGCCCTTGGCCAGGAGTGGCGCGACCGGCTCGATGTGCGCGCCCGCAACACGGCGCTGGCGATCGCCCAGACAACGGAAATTCCCGAACTCATCGCGCGGGTGCTGGCAGGCAGGGGAGTGGAGGCCGAAAACGCCGCCCGTTTCCTCGATCCCTCGATTCGCGACCTGATGCCGGATCCTTCCGTGATGACGGACATGGACAAGGCATCCGCGCGCCTTGCCGAAGCAGTCAAGCGGCGCGAAAAGGTTGCGATCTTCGGCGATTACGATGTCGACGGCGCCGCTTCGAGCGCACTGCTCTACCGTTTCCTCGTCCATCACGGCATTGAAGCGGAAATCCGCATACCCGACCGCATCTTCGAGGGCTACGGTCCCAATCCCGCGGCGCTTCGCGAACTGGTTTCGCATGGCGCCAGCCTGATCGTCACGGTTGACTGCGGGTCGTCCAGCTTCGATGCGCTGGACGCGGCGCGCGAGGCCGGGGCCGAAGTCATCGTCATCGACCATCACCTGGCGGGTGTTGAACTGCCAGCGGCAACGGCCATCGTCAATCCGAACCGGCAGGACGATTTGTCCGGCCTTGGCTATCTGTGCGCGGCTGGCGTCACCTTCATGACGCTCGTCGCCACCGCGCGATGCCTGCGGGCCGACGGCTGGTACGGCGCTGTGCGCGAACCGGACCTGATGCGCGAACTCGACCTGGTGGCGCTCGCCACGGTCTGCGACGTGGTGCCGCTGACAGGGCTGAATCGCGCCTTCGTGGTCAAGGGACTTCAGGTGATGCGCGCCCGCGCCAATGTCGGCCTTGCCGCGCTTTCTACGGTGGCGCGCCTATCCGGCCCGCCAGAACCCTATCACCTCGGCTTCATTCTTGGCCCCCGCATCAATGCGGGCGGGCGCATTGGCGATGCCGGCCTCGGCGCGCGCCTGCTCGTGTGCGAAGACACCCATGAGGCTGAAGCCATCGCCATGAAGCTCGAAGACCTCAACCGCGAGCGCCAGGCCCAGGAAGCCGCGATGCTGCAGCAGGCGCTGGCGCAGGCCGAGGCCGAAATCGGCGGCGGCGAGGGTCCCTGCGTCCTCATCACCGAAAGCGCCAACTGGCATCCGGGAATTGTCGGCTTGATCGCAGCCCGCCTGAAGGAAAGGTTCCGCCGTCCTGCATTCGCCATCCACTTCAACGAGGCGGGCAGGGGAACAGGCTCGGGGCGCTCGGTGTCTGGCATTGATATCGGGCGGGCTGTTCGCGAAGCGGTCGAGAAGGGTATCCTCGTCAAGGGCGGCGGGCATGTGATGGCGGCCGGGCTGACGGTGGAGCGGGCCAATCTTGCCGCCTTGCGGGCCTATTTCGAAGAGACGCTTGCCGGTTCCTGGCGAATGCTGACCGAGAACCATGTGCTCAAGATCGACGGGGCGCTGACATCGCGCGGCGCCAACATGGCGCTCGTCGAGTTGCTGGATCGTGCGGGCCCGTTCGGCTCTGGCCACCCGTCGCCGGTATTTGCCTTTCCGGCCCATGCGGTCCGCGATGCGCGTATCGTCGGCGCCGACCATGTGTCGGTGCGGCTCTCGGCCGGTGACGGGGCTGTGCTGCAGGCAATTGCGTTTCGGGCAGCTGGCACGGAACTGGGCAGGCTGCTGCTCGGCGCGCGGCAGCCACTGCATGTCGCCGGAACGCTCGGCGCCGAACTTTTCCGCGGGCAGCGGCGCATCCAGTTGCGAATACTGGATGCCGCGCCGCCGCCTGCGTTTGTTTGACGGGAATTACATCCGGTAGCGGATCTGGTCGCTCCAGAAGCGGTCGAGCCGCTTCATCGCCGTGATGATCGTGGTGAAGTCTTGCGCGGTGATGCCGCTCAGTTGTTCCAATGATGCCATCTGGCGTTCGTAGAGCTGCT
>JBGSJA010000061.1:0-6474 GCA_041742235.1 Salaquimonas sp.
CCACCGCGGCCTGGTCGGCGGCCTTTTCATCGCCATGGCCCCGCAGGCGGGCGGCCGCAACCGCGGCGCGCTCCGTCACGCGCGCCAGCTCGATGGTCAGGATGCGGTCGATGACGCTCGGCTGAGCGGCTTTGACGTTCATATGGTTTCCTCCGAAATCAGACCGAGCCTAAAGCCGAAATGTCGCCGGCTTGCAATCCGGCAAAGCCGCGCCGTCCGGACAAAATCGATTGAAACGGCAAAGGCCGCTGGCCGGTGTCAGTTTTCGATACGGATCATCTGCGGGCGCGAGGCAAGGTGCCCGTCGGTACCGATGGCCTTGAGTGCGGCGGCGATGGCCGACTCCGTGGTCTTGTGTGTGACGAGAATGACCGGCTGCGCGCCGGCCTCAACCGGATCGATCTCGCGGCGCGGGCGGTGCTGGACGATCGATTCCAGCGAAATGCCCTGCTCGGCCATGCGGCTGGCGATGGAGGCAAAAGCCCCTGCCCGGTCGTTCAGCGACAAGCGGATGAAATAGCCGCCCTCATGGGCGCGCATGGTCGCCTGCCGGTACGGGGCAAGCCGGTTGGCAGGCACCCCGAAGGCCGGCGCATGCTGGTGGCCGGGCCGGGCCTTGGTGATGTCGGCAATGTCGCCCGCGACTGCCGAAGCCGTGGCGTTGCCGCCTGCGCCGGGACCGGACAAGACAAGCTGGCCGACGACATCGGCATCGACCGCCACGGCGTTGGTGACGCCATGGATTTGCGCAATGGAAGAATCGAGCGGCACCATCGTGGGGTGGACGCGCTGCTCGACGCCAGTCTCCGTCTTTTGCGCCACGCCCAGCAGCTTGATGCGGTAGCCCAGATCCGCCGCCGCATGGATATCGGCCGGGGTTATGTTGGAAATTCCCTCGACATAGATTTCATCGACCGCGACCTGCGTGCCGAAAGCGATGGATGTGAGTATCGAAAGTTTGTGCGCCGTGTCGTAACCCTCGACATCGAACGCCGGGTCGGCCTCGGCATAGCCAAGGCGCTGCGCATCCTTGAGGCACGCTTCGTAGGACAACCCCTCCTGCTCCATGCGGGTGAGGATGTAGTTGCAGGTGCCGTTGAGAATGCCGAAAACGCGGGTGATGGAATTGGCCGTGAGCGTTTCGCGCATCACCTTGATGATCGGGATGCCGCCGGCCACCGCCGCCTCGAAATTGAGCATCAGGCCGCGTTCCTCAGCCATCGCGGCCAGTTCCATGCCATGGCGGGCAAGCAGCGCCTTGTTGGCGGTGACAACGTGCTTGCCGGCGGCAAGCGCGGCTCGGATCGAATCCGCCGCCGGTCCGGAATCGCCGCCGATCAACTCGACGAAAACATCGATCGAAGGGGACTTTGCCAGCGCTACCGGATCGGCGAAGAATTCGATGCCGGAAATGTCCACGCCCCGGTCGCGGTTGGATCGCGCGCTGATCCCGGTGATCGCAATCTCGCGCCCGCATCGCTCCGCGAGAAACCCCCGCTTTTCGGTCAGCACCCGGGCAAGCGCCGCGCCGACGGTTCCAAGCCCGGCAATGCCGATGCGCAGCGGTTGGGTCATGGCGGTATTCTCCGGTTGGACTTCGCGCGGGGTACACGGCTGCGGGTGATAGGTGGAAAGGGCAAGGGAATCAACCGGTGGCGGGGCGCGCTTGAAATTTCAGGTACCGGGCGATAAGTTACATGTAACTAGTGGAGATGTTTAATGCCGCCTGTCCCCAAGAACAAGCCTTCGCGAATCAAGGTCGCAGAACACCGGGCACGGTTGCGTGCGCAGGGACTTCGGCCAATCCAGATTTGGGTTCCGGATGTGCGCACGCCGGAGTTCCGCTCGGAAGCGCATCGGCAATCACTGGCGGTAGCCAACAGCGGTGAAGAAAAGGAAGACCAGGCCTTCATCGACGCCATTTCCGACTTCGGCGAATAATGAAACGCGGTGAGATCTGGACTGTTTCGGGAGGGAAGGATTACGCGGGAAAGCCGCGTCACGCGGTTATCGCACAAGACGACGACTTCGACGCAACGCAGTCGATAACAATGTGCTCGTTCACTACAAGCGAAACAGAGGTGCCGCTTTTTCGGTTTGAGGTGGAGCCTTCGGGACGGAACGGCCTTCAGGCGCCCTGCCGGCTGATGGTAGACAAGGTGACCACCGTACCAAAAACCAAATTGGGTTCTTTGATCGGCCGGCTTGATGATGAAGACATGCTGCGCCTAAACCGGGCCTTGATGGTATTCCTGGGTTTGGCGCGGGCGCCATCTGCTTCGGGGGGCAACAACTAAAGCGCCCGAAATCAACGCCGCGCCGCGAGCGGGATCACATTGTGCAGCGTTTCGTCGGCGGTTGAGAGGAATTTCTTGATGTTGCGCGCGGCCTGGCGGATGCGGTGCTCGTTTTCCACGAGCGCGAGGCGCACATACTGGTCGCCGTTCTCGCCGAAGCCGACGCCGGGGGACACGGCGACGTCGGCTTTTTCCACCAGCAGCTTGGCGAATTCGAGGCTACCGAGCTCGCGGAACTTTTCCGGGATCGGCGCCCAGGCGAACATGGTTGCGGGCGGCGGGGGAATGTCCCAGCCGGCGCGGGCGAACGCGTCCACCATCACGTCGCGGCGCTGGCGGTAGACCTGCCGGGCCTTCTCAACCTCGTGGTCCTGCGTGTTGATCGCATAGGTCGCGGCGACCTGGATCGGTGTGAACGCGCCATAGTCGAGATAGGATTTCACGCGGGTCAGCGCCGATACCAGCCGCTCGTTGCCGACGGCGAAACCGATGCGCCAGCCGGGCATCGAATAGGTCTTCGACATCGAGGTGAACTCGACCGCTATGTCCATCGCGCCCGGCACCTGCAGGATCGATGGCGGAATGTCGCTGTCGAAATAGATTTCCGAATAGGCAAGGTCGGAAAGCACGAAGATATTGTGCTTGCGGGCAAACGCCACGACGTCGCGGTAGAAATCGAGCGAGGCAAGCTTTGCCGTCGGGTTGGACGGGTAGTTGATGATGAGCGCCGTTGGCGCGGGAATCGAATACTTCACCGCACGCTCGAGCGAATGGAAGAAGGTCTCGTCCGGATCCGCAGAGATTGAGCGCACCACCGCCCCCGACATGATGAAGCCGAAGGAATGGATCGGATAGGTCGGGTTTGGCACCAGCACCACATCGCCAGGCGCGGTGATCGCCTGCGCCATGTTGGCGAAGCCTTCCTTGGAGCCAAGCGTCGCGACAATCTGCGTATCGGGGTTGAGCTTCACGCCGAAACGGCGGGCGTAATAGGCCGCCTGCGCCTTGCGCAGACCCGGTATGCCCTTCGACGCGGAATAGCGGTGTGTGCGAGGATCGCGCGCGGCCTCCGCCATTTTCTCGACAATCGCGGGCGGGGTGGGAAGATCAGGGTTGCCCATGCCGAGATCGATGATATCCGCGCCCGCCGCTCGCGCCGAAGCCTTGAGGCGGTTCACCTGCTCAAAGACATAAGGCGGCAGTCGGCGGATCTTGTGGAAGTCTTCCATCGGCATGGCGTATCCCCGGGTTGCGCTGGCAGCGCGGACAATACTCCCGTCGGCGCGGGAGTTGTTTTCCATAAACTAGTTCTCGATTTCCTTCAAAGTCTCTTCGTAGTGAGACCTGGCCTGCAACTTGAGTTTCTTCGCCGCTGCAGCCTTGGCGTTTGCATCGCTTCCGGCGGCCATCGCGGCGTTCTTCGCGGCCATTGCCTCAAGCTCGGCACGCGACTTTTCCTGGTCGGCGCTGCTCATGCCGCTTGTGGCGCGCTGGGCACTCGCGAAAATATTGGGCGGGGCGTTGCCGGTCGATGCCGCCTTCGCCCTTATCTGTTCTACTGAGCCTTCGCGGGTATTTGCCATTTGCGGGGCATCGGGAATGACGGACGGAACGGCGGGTTTCTGCCCGGTGTCCTCGCCAACATTGAACGCAATCCCCTGTTGCAGCTTGCCCTTGTCCTCAGCCGCCTTGGCGGCCATTTCCTCGAGCTGTTGTGTGGGCGGAACGACGGGCGCTCCCACGGCGCGAAGCGGATTGCTGCTGGAAACGCAGCCCGCGAGCATGCCGGCGCATATCGCGGCGATTGCGGCGCGTATCAGCATTACGGCAGCCAAGCTTGACATTCGGCGGTCCCCTGCGGCCCTGGCCATGTTGTCTTCATGTTGCACGGCTAAAGCACCGACATTGACCTATGTATAGATGGCGATTGTGGTGGCAATCAGGATATATTGCCGCCGGGAGGCGAACATGTCCGGCAAAAAGATCGAAACGCCTGATAAAGGCGCGGCAGGCGATGGTGCGCGGGAAACCCCCGCAAGCCCCTACATGATCCGCGATCCGCAGGCATTCATGCACAACATGGCGCACATGGTTGAAGAGGCCGGACACGCCGCCGCGGCCTGGGTGGGGCCGCGTGAAAAGGGCGAGACCCGGGACGACCTTCCCGAAAGCATTGCCGAACTCACCTCGACGCTCGGCAAGGTTTCCGAATACTGGCTTTCCGATCCCAAGCGGGCGCTGCAGGCACAGACCGCGCTGTTCTCGCGATACATGGATTTGTGGACGTCATCGATCAAGCGGATGGCCGGCGAGGAGGTCGAGGACGTCGCCAAGCCAGAACCGGGAGACCGGCGGTTCAACGACCGCGAATGGCAGGAAAACCAGTTCTTCAATTTTATGCGCCAAGCCTATCTCATCACTTCCGGCTGGGTGACGGATCTGGTGGACAAGACCGAGGGCCTCGATGAACACACCAAGCACAAGGCGGTCTTCTACGCCCAGCAGCTCATCAACTCGCTTTCGCCGACGAACTTTCCAGCCACCAATCCGGAGGTGCTGAAGGAGACGTTCAAGAGCGATGGGGAAAATCTCGTGCGCGGCATGCGCATGCTTGCCGAGGATCTCGAGCGCGGCAAGGGCGAATTGCGGCTTCGCCAGGCAGACAACACCGCCTTCAAGGTCGGGCGCGATGTCGCCAACACGCCGGGCAAGGTGGTTCACCAGAATGACGTGTGCCAGGTCATCCAGTACGAGGCGGCGAGCGAAAAGGTGTTGAAGCGCCCGCTGGTGATCGTGCCGCCATGGATCAACAAGTTCTACATTCTCGACCTCAACCCGCAAAAGAGCTTCATAAAGTGGTGCGTGGAACAGGGTCACACGGTGTTCGTGGTGTCCTGGGTCAATCCGGATGCACGCCAGGCCGGAAAGAGTTTCGAGCACTATGCCCGCGAGGGAATCATCGAAACGCTGGACGTTGTCGAGGAGATCACCGGCGAAAGGGAAATGAACCTCATCGGCTATTGCGTCGGCGGCACCCTTCTTGCCGTCACATTGGCATTGATGGCCCGGTCCGGCGACAAGCGGGCGGCTACGGCCACATTCTTCACCACCCAGGTCGACTTCACCCATGCGGGCGACCTCAAGGTTTTTGTCGATGAGGAGCAGATCGAGCGGGTGGAACGCTCGATGGCGACAAAGGGCTACCTGGAAGGCGCGCGCATGGCGAACGCGTTCAACCTGTTGCGCTCGCGAGACCTTGTCTGGCCCTATGTGGTCGACAACTACATGAAGGGGAAAAACCCCCTGCCCTTCGACCTCTTGTACTGGAATTCCGATTCGACGCGCATGCCGGCAGCGAACCATTCCTTCTATCTGCGCAATTGCTACCTCGATAACCGGCTGACCAAGGGCACCATGGAGATCGGCGGGCACAAGCTCGAACTGTCGGATGTGACCATCCCGATCTACAATCTGGCGACGCGCGAGGACCATATCGCCCCGGCCCGTTCAGCCTATCTCGGCTCGCAATACTTCGGCGGCAAGGTGACCTTCGTGCTGACGGGTTCAGGGCACATAGCGGGCGTGGTCAACCCTCCCGCAGGCGGGAAATACCAGTACTGGACCGGCGGCAAACCGGTGGGCGAGTTTGGCGACTGGCTGAAGTCGGCTACCGAGCATCCCGGTTCGTGGTGGCCGCACTGGCATGACTGGATCGTTGCGCATGACGGCGGGATGGTTCCCGCGCGCAAGATCGGCTCAAAACGGCACAAGCCGATCGAGAACGCGCCAGGTTCCTACGTTTTGACCAAGGCGTGAGAGGCCGGCGGGGGTTTGGCAACTGCGTTGACGTGCATGCATGCAACACTTGAAAACTGTGGCACAAAAGCCACCGAACGCAGTTGTGTCGCGATAGCGAAGTGATATTGTCCGCGTCAGGTGCACAGGGCCAGTCGCACCACCACACAATACAGATCCCAAGGGAGACTTCGAAATGACACGTATTCTTTCCACCCTCGCGGCAGCCGCCATGGCAATGGGCGCAGCCGTTTCCTTCGCCCAGGCAGACGCAATGACCATGATGCAGGGCTGGGCTGCCTGCAACGAAGCGCATGGCCAGTGCCTGCGCGCGGGCATCAGCACCACGATCGCAGCGACACCCGCGGAAGGCCTTGCCACC
>JBGSJA010000062.1:0-2219 GCA_041742235.1 Salaquimonas sp.
ACGCCGTGCTCCTCGCGCTTTTCATTGCGCGCCCCGGCCCTGACCCAGATCCCCAACGCAGCGCTTTCGAGGTGCTGCATGTTTTCGCTCACAACGGTCAGACCGTTCTGAAGCTTCGTTACTTTTACACTCATTTTGTCATATTAGCGTTGCGTCGCGTTGAAGTCATGCCCGTGCGAACAACTTTTTGAACATGATTGACGGGAGGTCATGATTGGCGTGTTTTACCGAAAACATGGGCTTCGACTGCTTGCAAGTCATTGGGAAGCACGTCAAACCGCTCCTGCCGCGACATCAGGTCGCCGCACCACAACGGAAGCTGCGGCCGCTCGCCGGTGGCGGCCTCGACCGCATCGGGGAACTTTGCCGGATGCGCTGTCGCAAGGGTTATCATCGGCTCGATCCCGTGGTGTTGCGCTGCGACATGGACACCGACCGCCGTGTGCGGATCGGCCCTGTAGCCGGCGTCCTTCAGCATTGCAGCCATGACCGACGCGGTTTCGGCCTCGCTCGCTGCGCCGGCCGCGAACTCGGCCGCGATCCTTGAATGAACCTCCTCGGGCAGCGTGAACGCGCCCGATTGCGAAAGGCCCGCCATCAACCGCGTGACGGATGTCCCGTCGCGGCCGGAGGCTTCGAAGAGCAGCCGTTCGAAATTGGACGACACCTGGATGTCCATGGATGGCGAGGACGTCGCCGAAACGCCGGTGACTTCGTAGCGCCCGCTCGCCAGCGTGCGCGCCAATATGTCGTTGCGGTTGGTGGCGATGACCAGCCTTGCGACAGGCAAGCCCATGCGCTTTGCCGCATAGCCGGCAAAGATGTCGCCGAAATTGCCGGTGGGAACGCTGAACGAGACTTCCCGCTCCGGCGCGCCGAGCCGCGAGGCGGCAACGAAATAATAGACGATCTGGGCCATGATCCGGCCCCAGTTGATCGAGTTGACGCCTGAAAGCTTCACCTTGTCGCGGAAGGCGTGATCATTGAACATCGCCTTCACCAGCGCCTGGCAATCGTCGAAATTCCCCTCGATGGCGATCGCGTGCACGTTTGCTTCGTGCGATGTGGTCATCTGGCGTTGCTGGACCGGCGAAACGCGGCCCTTCGGGAAGAGGATGAAGATGTCCGTGTTCGCCCGGCCCCTGAAGGCTTCGATTGCGGCGCCGCCGGTATCGCCGGAAGTCGCGCCGACGATGGTAGCGCGCTCTCCGCGCTCGGCGAGCACATGATCCATCAGGCGGGCCAGGAGTTGCATCGCAACATCCTTGAAGGCGAGCGTCGGCCCGTGGAAAAGTTCGAGGATCCAGTCGGCAGGCCCGGTCTGCACCAGCGGCGTCACGGCGGGGTGGCGGAATGTCGCATAGGCCTCGTCGATCATCCTCGAAAGGTCAGCGGGCGCAATTTCCTCGCCGGTGAAGGGCGCAAGCACCTCTTTGGCGATCTCCGCATAGGGCATGGTCGCGAATTCGCGGATCCTGTCGCTGGCGATACACGGCCACGACTGCGGCAGGTAAAGACCGCCGTCGCGCGCCAGGCCAGCCAGGATGGCGTCCCGAAATCCCAGGACGGGCGCGTTGGCGCGGGTGCTGATATACTGCAATGTTGGTCCTTCCTGTGCCCGGGCGGGCTCAAAACGCCGCGTTTTAGCCTTGTTCGCTTTCTATTCGCAAGCAAACCGTGGAATACGGGCCGGCATTGGCCGTACACTCGCATTTTTTCGGCGCGGTGCTATAGAGTGCCGCCGTTGTGGATGGAATGGTAACGGGGCATGAAGTGATTGTTCAGTTTTCGTGGGCGCGGGCAGCGCTGCGAGCGGCAGCCTTGGCGGCAATCGCGGCACTTGCTGCATCCTGCACGTCCTCGGGCGGTGGCCAGATAGACAGCACGCTTGGCAGCGCAAGCCAGTCCGCGGCCGCCGGACCGGATGCCGCAGCGCAACAGCCCGCCCAGCAAGAGGTGCAGGACCCGCGCGCCTATTGCCCGAAGACCGTGCTCCGCGCCGGTACTGAGACCTTCAATCTTTTCCCCGACAAGGTGAAGAAGGACGATCCGCAGGCGCCGCGCCTGCTGCGGTTCCGCGCCACGATCACCGGCGTCGTGCGCGAGTGCAACTACGCGGGTGACATCCTGAACATCAAGGTTGGTGTCGAGGGCCGGCTCCTGTCGGGCCCGTCCGGCGAAACCGGTTCATTCGCCATGCCCATCCGCATTGCGGTGAC
>JBGSJA010000063.1:0-1601 GCA_041742235.1 Salaquimonas sp.
ATTGCGCTGCCGACGGAATTTTCCGCCCGCATCGCGCGCAACACACAGCTGATCCTGCAGCACGAGACTGGCGTCACCAATGTCGTCGATCCGCTGGCAGGCTCCTATTATGTCGAGAGCCTGACGCAATCGCTCGCAGACGAAGCCTGGAAGCTGATCGAGGAGGTCGAGGCGCTTGGCGGCATGACGAAGGCTGTCGCGTCCGGCATGCCGAAGCTGCGCATCGAGGAAGCAGCCGCCGACAAGCAGGCGCGCATCGACCGCGGCGAGGAAATCATCGTTGGCGTCAACAAATACCGCCCGGCCACCGCGGAGCATGTCGATTTCCTGATGATCGACAACGCCAAGGTGCGCGACAGCCAGATTGCCCGCATCGCCCGGACCCGAAAGAACCGGGACGCCGCCGCCTGCGATGCCGCGCTTGCAGCCCTCGAACAAACCGCGCGCACGCGCAATGGCAATCTTCTCGGGAAAGCGGTGGATGCCGCCCGCGCAAGAGCCACTGTCGGCGAAATCTCTATGGCGCTGGAAAAGGCCTGGGGCCGGCACGAAGCGCAGACGAAAGTCGTCTCCGGCGTCTATGGCGGCCACTACGAAGGCGATGCCGCCTTCGCGAAAGTGCAGGAAGAGATCACCGAAGTTGCCGGGCGCCTCGGCCGCAAGCCGCGCGTGCTCGTCGTAAAGATGGGCCAGGACGGGCATGATCGCGGCGCGAAGGTGATCGCTTCGGCCTTCGCAGACCTGGGCTTCGACGTGGTGGTCGGCCCGCTGTTCCAGACGCCGGCAGAAGCCGCCGATCTTGCCGTTGCCGAGAACATCGATGTGGTCGGCGTGTCCTCGCACGCGGCCGGACACCTGACGCTGGCGCCAATGCTGCTGGAGGAACTGGCCAGCCGCAACGCCGCCGACAAGCTGGTCGTATGCGGCGGCGTCATCCCGGCGCAGGATTACGATGCACTGAAAAAGGCCGGCGTCGCGGCCATCTACGGGCCGGGCACCAACATCCTCGATTCGGCCGCGAACCTGCTGGCGTTGCTGAAAGAAAGGCTGCGCGGCCGCAACCGGTGAGATGACAGGGCGCGGCCAAATCGCGTAACGCTTCCTCCGGCAAGGAGAAGCGCATGTTTTTCATCCTTTCAAAGCTGTTCTGGATCGCCTTCCGGCCGCTCAATTTCCTGTTCTTCATGGCTCTCGCGGGAATGCTTGCCGGCCGTTTGGGCTGGCGCAAGCTTCGCACGGCCTTGCTCGCGGTTTCGATCTCGGCCTTCGTCCTGTTCGGTTTCACCCAGTTCACCGATTTCCTACTTCACCGTCTGGAGATGGCCGTTCCGGCGGGAGAAATCCCGATGCAGCCCGCGGGGATCATCGTGCTTGGCGGCGGCATTGGGCAGATCGCATCGCAATACCAGCTTGCAGAGGCATCCGACCGCCTGATCAAGGGGCTTGAACTCAGGCGGCTTCATCCCGGCGCGCGCTTCATCTACAGCGGTGGCAGCGGCGCGCTTCTGGTCGACCAGCCTGCCGAAGCCCACAGTGCGGCGCTGGTGGTTGGCGCGATTTATGGCGACGACCGGGGGATGGAACTTGAAAACCGTTCGCGC
>JBGSJA010000064.1:0-7940 GCA_041742235.1 Salaquimonas sp.
GGCAATGCCGATCACCGCGCCGATCTGGGGGCTCGAAAACCACAGCGCCGCGACCGCGCCGATGATCACGGCAAAGACCACGCCGTTGAACAGGCCCACCGCCATTTCGCGGGCAATGACCCGGCCGATGTTGCGCGCGTCGATCTCGCGCGTCGCCAATGCGCGCACGGCAACCGTCATGGTCTGGGTACCGGCATTGCCGCCCATCGAGGCGACGATGGGCATCAGAACTGCCAGCGCCACCATCGCCTCGATGGTGCCGTCGAAGACACCGATGACGAGCGACGCCAGGATCGCCGTAATGAGGTTGACGAACAACCACAGGAAGCGCGAACGGGCAATGTCCCAGACGCTGTCGGAGAGTTCTTCGTCGCCGACGCCGCCGAGGCGCTTGATGTCTTCGTCGGCTTCCTGGTTGATGACGTCGACCACGTCGTCAATGGTCAGCACGCCGACCAGGCGCTTGGCGTCGTCGATGACCGCAGCCGACAAAAGGTCATATTGCTCGAAGATGCGCGCCGCCTCTTCCTGGTCCTCGTCGGCCGGAATGGCGTGCGTGTCCTCAGTGATCTCCTCGATCCGCGTGTTGCGCCGGGTGCGCAGGATGCGGTCGAGCGCGACGGAACCGATCAACTCGAATTGCGGGCTGACCACGAAGATTTCGTGGAACCGGTCGGGCAGGTCCTTCGCTTCGCGCATGTAGTCGATGGTCTGGCCGACCGACCAATAGGGCGGCACGGCAATGAACTCCGACTGCATTCGCCGGCCGGCGGATTCTTCGGGATAATCCAGCGCGCGGCGCAGGCGCAGCCTTTCCTCGAAAGGCAGTGCCGCCAGGACCTCGTCCTGGTCCTCGGTCTCCATGTCCTCGAGGATGTAGACGGCATCGTCGGAATCGAGTTCCTGGACCGCTTCCGCGATCTGCTCGTTAGACAGCGAATCGATGATTTCGAGGCGCACCGCCTCGTCCAGTTCGGTAAGCGCGGTCAGGTCAAAGGCATCGCCCGCCAGTTCGACAAGGACGGTGCGCTGCGCCGGCTTCAGCGCGCGCAGAACATCGGCAAGCTCGGTTTCGTGCAGCGGCTCGACCGCGGCGCGAACGGCCGCAGCATCACGTTCATCGATAAGCGCGACGAGACGTTCGAGGAAATCCTCGCGCAGATAGCCATCCTCGTCATAGACGGGAACGGTCCCGGCCACTTCGTTTTCGGTCTCGTCGAGTTCGAGCTGGTCACTCATGCGCAATCCCGCGCCGCTGGAGGTGATGCGAATCCATCACTTTCTGGCGCAGGCGATCACCCGCCACAAGGAAATTCGTGACACAGGAAAGCATCGCCGCGCACGGAAGCGCGGCGCGGCAGTTGTGCTCAGGCGAACGTCACTTCCTTGCCAAACGGAAGGGTGCGCAAACGCTTGCCCGTAGCCGCGTGAATGGCGTTGCCGACAGCCGGTATCGACGGCGGCGTGCCGGGTTCGCCGGCGCCGCCCATGCGGTGCCAGGTCTCGATGATCTCGACTTCGATCAGCGGGCACTGGTTCATGCGCATCGCATCGAAGTCGGTGAAATTCGACTGCTCGACCTCGCCGCCGGCAAGGGTGATTTCCTGGCCCATTGCCGAGGAAAGCCCGAAGACGATGCCGGACATCATCTGCGCCTTGATGATCGACGGGTCGAGTGCCTGCCCAATTTCGGCTGCGCACCAGACTTTCTCAATCCGGATGCCATCGGGTGTGTCATGAACTTGCGCCACCTGCGCCACCCAGGCCCCGAAGGAAAGCGTATGCGCGATGCCAAGGCCCCTGCCCGGTCCCGGATCGCGGCCCCAGCCGGACATCTCCGCGACCTTCTTCAGCGCACCGGCAGCCGCCGGATAGTCCGCCATCAGCTTGAGGCGCATGTCGAGCGGATCGACGCCCGACGCCTTGGCAATCTCGTCAAGGAAGGTCTCGTGGAAAAAGCCGTTGTAGGAATTGCCGACCGAGCGCCAGATCCCGACAGGAATACTCGTTTCGATTTTATGGCCAGACACGCGGTAATTGGCGATCTTCAACGGCTGGTCGTGTGCGCCCTCGGTCAGCATCTTGTCCGGCCCCATAGGCGAGATGGAGGGGAACGTGCGTTTCAACACGCTGGCAATAACCGACGGCGCGGCGATCGCCATGTCGAAGGCAACCGGCCCCTCGCCCTGCCTGATCCGCGCCTTGGCCTTGGCGACCGCCGCCGGGCGGTAGGCGTCGTGGCGCATGTCTTCTTCGCGCGTCCAAACCACCTTGACCGGGCGGCCGTCCGCCACCTTGGCGAGTTCGACGGCAAATACGGAGAAGTCGGCTTCCGCACGCCGGCCGAAGCCGCCGCCGAGAAAAGTGGTGTTGACGCGAACATCCTTCGCCTCAACGCCAACCAGCGGCCCGCAGACCATCTGCAAGATTGCCGGACTTTGGTTCGGCGCCCAGATTTCCAGCTTTCCGTCCTTCCACTGCGCCGTGGCATTCATCGGCTCCATGCAGGCATGGGCCAGGAACGGAACCTGGTATTCAGCTTCCAGCACTTCCTCGCGCGGCGCATCGGCGAAGGCGACCGTAACGTCGCCATCGTCGCGAAGCGTGAAATCGGCCGGTTTGGATATCTGCTCGCGCAGAGCGGAGAAGATCGCCGCGCTATTGGCAAAGCCCGGAGCGTCTTCCCACTCGATCTCCAGCGCCTCGGCGCCCTTGAACGCCGCCCAGGTGTTTTGCGCGAGGATGCCAAAACCCGATCCGGTATTGGCCGTAATCGGTATGACCTTGAGGACGCCCGGCACCTTCAGCGCTTCGGCGTCGTTGACGGACTTCGCCTTCGCGCCGAAACGCGGGCTCATGCGCACCGTGCCGTAGAGCATGTCCGGCAGATCGACATCGACGCCGAACTGTGCGGTGCCGGTGACCTTCGCCACCATGTCGACGCGCGACAGCGACTTGCCGAGGAGTTTCCAGTCGGACTTCGGCTTCAGCGCCGGTTCGGCCGGAGCGTCGAGCAATGCCGCTGCAGCGGCCAGCGCGCCGTAGGTCAAGCGGTTGCCGCTGGCAGGATCGACCACGGCGCCGTTGTCCGTGGTGAGCGTTGCGGCGTCCACTTTCCATTGCGCGGCGGCGGCAGAGACCAGCATCAGGCGCGCAGCAGCGCCCGCCTTGCGCATCTTGTCGAAGGCATCGCGGGTGGACGAGGAACCGCCCGTGACCTGCAAGCCGAGCGTGCGCGACAGCGGTTCCGACACACCGCGCATGGTCTCGGCAATAAAGCTTTCGTCGAAGAAGGGGAAAGGTCCGCCATCCTCCATCATCGCCGCGTTGTAGTAGGCAAAGCTGCCTGGACCGTGTTCGACTGTGAGGCGTTCCATCGGAACGTCGAGTTCCTCGGCCACGAGCGCGGCAAGCGTCGTTTGCACGCCCTGCCCCATTTCGGCGCGCGGGACAATGACGGTAATCTTGTCGTCAGCGGCAATCTTGAGCCACGGATTGAACGTCGCTTCACGCTCGGCAAGCCCGTCCTTCAGAGGATTGGGCCATGGCCGGCTGGTGTAGTAGTAACCAAAAGCGACGCCTCCTGCGATTGCCGCAGCGCCGATAAGAAAGGTCCGCCTTGCGATCTTTGCGATGCCCATGGTCATGCCGCTCCCTGGCCTGCGGCGCGCTTGATGGCGGCCTTGATGCGTGGATAGGTGCCGCAACGGCACAGATTGCCGGACATTGCCTCATCAATATCGGCATCGCCGGGCTGGGGATTGGCGGCCAACAGGGCAACCGCGCTCATGATCTGGCCGGACTGGCAATAGCCGCATTGGGCAACCTGCTCGTCGATCCAGGCCTGCTGCACGCGGCTCAAGGTTTCGGGCGTACCGACGCCCTCGATGGTTGTAACCGCGCCTGTGACTTCGCCGATCGGTGTAATGCAGGAGCGGACCGGCACACCGTCGATCAGAACCGTACAAGCGCCGCAAGCCGCGATTCCGCAACCGAACTTCGTGCCCGTGAGCTTTCCGATATCGCGCAGCGCCCACAACAAGGGCATCTGCGGATCATCGCCCAGATCCATTGTCCGGCCGTTTACACTCAGTTCCATGGATTTGCCTTTCCCGCAATTCTCCGCCCCTGCCGATAACGCGGAAATGGGGCTGGCCTGACGGCACGGCAAGACTGCCGGCCGTTTTTCGTATCGTTACGCGCGACCTGTGTCAGGATTTGTTCACCACTGTTCAAAACCCAACATTAATCCTGACGTGCCAAGGTGACGTTCATGTAGTGGGGAAGATCATGAATCAGACAGTTCAGTTGCACACGGGTGGGGCCGATGCAGCGGGCGAAGCGGAAGGGCCAGACCGCCAGCGCACGCACGGCAATGTCATCGATTGCGATGGCATGAGCGCCGTCATCGAAGCGAAAATCGATACTGCCGACCCATCCAAGGAAAATTACTGGGCTGTCGGACAGCTCATGACCATCTGGGAGGATCGAAATCGCGTCGTCGGCCAGTGCTTCAAGGTCGAGAATTGCGGTCAATGGATCAAGGACGGCGAGAACCGCGTCCGCGTCCATGTGGAACTGGTCGGCGAAATCACCGAAAAGGATGGTGGCGGCCACACATTCTCCACGGGCATCACCAATTATCCGAAGATGGGCTCGGTTGCCCACCGGATGCGCTCCGCCGATCTTGAGCTGATGTACCGCACGGGGTCGCAGCAGACGATCAATGTGGGCAATCTCACCCAGGATCCGAACATTCCGGCGAAGCTCGATCTCGACAAATTGCTGACGCGGCACTTCGCCGTTGTCGGTTCGACCGGCGTCGGAAAATCCACGTCGGTATCGCTGATCTTGCGCAAAATCATCCAGGAGCGGCAGGACCTTCGCATCCTGATTCTTGATCCGCACAACGAGTTCACCAGCGCCTTTTCAAGAGAGTCGATCGTCAAGGACGTATCGAACCTGCAACTGCCATTCTGGCTGTTCAAGTTCGAGGAGTTCACCGAGGTCATTTTCCGCGGCCAGAAGGGCCTTGAACAGGAAGCCGAGCTCCTGCGCGACATGATCGCAGATGCCAAGGAGCGCTACACGCATCAAGAAGGCCCGCAGGCGCAACAAGTCGTGCGCAAGGCTGGTGCACGGGCAGGATACACAGCCGACTCGCCAGTGCCTTACCGCATCACCGATCTCATCAAGCTCATCGATGAACGCCTCGGGCAACTTGAAGGCAAGCAGGAAAAGCCGCTTCTCAAATCGCTCAAGGACCGCATAACGTCGATCGGACGCGATCCGCGTTTCGAGTTCATGTTCGGCAACGCCAATGCCGGCGGCGATCGCATGCAGCAGATCATTTCCGATGTCTTCCGCGTGCCGCAGAACGGCAAGCCCATATGCGTCGTGGAGATGTCCGGCCTGCCGAGCGAAGTCGTCAGTTCGGTTGTCTCGGTACTGTGCCGAATGGCGTTCGACCTCGCGCTGGCAAGCCAGGGCGGCGTCCAGACGCTGGTCATCTGCGAGGAAGCGCACCGTTACATTCCGGTGGATTCAAACACCGCCTTCTGGCCGACCCGGCAAGCCATCGCGCGCATTGCCAAGGAAGGCCGCAAATACGGCGTCTATCTGGGAATCATTACCCAGCGGCCGAGCGAACTCGATCCCACGATCTTCTCGCAATGCAATACGGTCTTCGCAATGCGCCTTGCCAATGCCGCCGACCAGAAGATCATCGGCGGCGCATTGACGAGCGGGGCACAGAGCACGATCGGTTTCCTTGCCTCCATCGCCAACCGCGAAGCCATAGCGTTCGGCGAAGGCTTGAAGACGCCGATGCGCCTGACCTTCGAGACGATCTCGAAGGAATTGCTGCCGGGCCGCCATATCTATGAGATGCAGGAAGCTGTCAGAAACGGCAGGAACGTCGATATCAGCCAGGTCGTGCGGCGAATGCGCAGCAGCGACAATTCGCAACGCAACGAGGAGACGGCCGGAATCGCCGATCTGGGTGAATTCATAGCGGTGGTGCAGCCCAGCCCGAGCCGGGAGTTGCGGCCAACCGCATCCGACGTTCCGCGTGAAGCGCCCCGTCCTGCGTCCGCAATGCCGGAGCCGTTGCGAAGGCCGGTCAACGCCGAGCCAGCCACGGCATCGGCGGCCCGCGCCGTTTTTGCTATGCGCGAACCGGCGCCCGAACGTGTTCCGGCCTACTCGGCGCCTATGCCGCGGGCAGAAACGGAATCGCGCCTCGGCGGCGGCAACAGCCTGATCAGCGCTTTCCGTACACGCAGTTGAAGCGGCGGGCCCGGCGACCGGCCGGGCCACCCCATCACACTCCTCAGGCATCATCCGGCATGAACACCAGATCCGTGGCATCGGGTTTCATGCCGAAGCCTGTGAGAATCGCGTGCGCCTGCCCGCGGTGATGGGTCTGGTGATTGAAGAAGTGCGCCACCGTGATCCATTTCGGCTTTGACACGTCACGGCCCAGAACGCCCGAATGCCAGGCGAGAAGGCCGGCCAATGCTTCACTGTCCAGCCTGCCGGCCCATTGCGATATGCGGCGGTCCGCCTCGACGCGTTCGATCTTGAGCGCTTCCCAGTCCAGCCAGGTCTCGCCGTCCGCCGGTCCTGCCGATGGCTTCTCCCAGCCGTCGAAGCGCGACATCCACATCATGTCGCCCCAAAGAATGTGGGCGAGCGTTCCGTGCAGGGAGCGGAAGAAAACCCCGCGGTCCTGGCGTCTTTGTTCGTCCGTCAACCGGCCGGCCTCGCGGTACAGCGAACGGTTTTGCCAGGCATTGTACCTTGCCATTGCGCGGGCATATTCGGCGTCAATCATTTGCGCCTCTCCAACATCACAAGGCGATTCAGGCCCGCCGGGTGGCAAGCCGCCCCAAGGCGGCCAGGCCGAGTACCGGCCCGGGCGCCAGCATAACGAATGCATACTGGGGCCCCACGGCTTCAATCAGCAAGCCCAGCAGCGCGATCGAGACGATCGTGATCGAAAATCCGATGCAATTGGCGATCGTCAGCGCCGAACCGACAAGACCGGCCGGGGCAAACCGGGCGTTGAGCGCCGAGAATTGCGGGGAATCGCCGGCAATGACCACACCCCAGAACAAAAGGTAAGCGAGAAACAGCGGCAGGGGCGCAAGGAATGCCAATGGCGACACGAGGCAGCACAAGCCGGACGCTGACAACTGCAGGAACGCGACGCGCGCGCTGCCGATCCGCCGTGAAAAATAGCCGCCGGCCATGCATCCCAGAAAGCCGGAGCCGATCGCCGCGAAACTCCAGACGGAAACCGGCGCGCTTTCTTCGCCCAGGCGCGCTGCCAGCAGCACCGGCACGAAGGCGTAGAAGGCGTAGAGTTCCCACATGTGGCCGAAATAGCCGAAGGCCGACGACCTGAAGTCGGCCGACCTGAAGATCGTTGCGAAAGCAGCGGGATCGAATTTCGTGCCCGATTTCAGATGCGGCCCGTCGGGCACCAGGACGAGCATTGAGAGGCCGCCGGCGACGGAAAACAACGAGACCGTCACGATCACGCCCTGCCAGGGCAGATCGCCGCCAAGGCCGCGAATGAGATGGGGAAGCGCGGTGCCCAGCACCAGCGCCCCAACCAGCCAGCCGAGCGCTAGCCCGAGGTCGCGGTCATACCAGCCCGACGCGATCTTCATCCCGACCGGATACATGCCCGCCAGGAAAAAGCCGGTCGCGAACCGCGCTACCAGCAAGTCGGCGAACTCACCGCCATTCGCCAGCATCGAAGCATTTGCCGCCGAGCCGGCCAGCGTCGACAGGAAAAAGATCACGCGCGGCGAGTAGCGGTCGGCGATCGCCAGCCAGGCAAAAACCAATGTGCCGGCTATGAAGCCCAGTTGAACGGCGATCGTGATATCGCCCACCGCCGATTCCGGGAGCCCGGCGCTTCGCTGCAGGTC
>JBGSJA010000065.1:0-5470 GCA_041742235.1 Salaquimonas sp.
GAATTCACCATCAATATCGGCCTCGTCGAGAACGGCGTTCCGGTTGCCGGCGCCGTCTATGCCCCGGCGGTTGATCGTCTGTTCGCGGGCGCTGCCGGGCGAGGCGCATTTGAGGCTTCGCTTGCCGATGCATCGCGCCGCGCGCTGGTGACGGCAAAGCCGGACAGCGGGTCGCTGACGGTGGTCGCATCCCGTTCGCACATGACCTCGCAAACCCAGGCTTTCGTAGACGCAAATCCCGTGGGCAAGCTCACAAATGCCGGATCCTCGCTGAAATTCTGCCTGCTGGCGGCTGGCGAAGCAGATCTCTATCCGCGCTTCGGCCCTACCATGGAGTGGGACACCGCCGCCGGTCACGCCGTGCTTTCGGCGGCAGGCGGATTTGTGGAACAAATTTCCGGCGCCCCGCTGAACTATGGCAAGCCCGGCTACCGCAATCCTGATTTTGTCGCCTATACAGCCGGCGTCAAATTCGTCACCCCGAAATGAACTGAACCTTCTCCCATGCTGACCCATCTCCAAAGACTGGAAGCCGAGAGCATTCACATCATGCGCGAGGTTGCCGCCGAGGCGGAAAACCCCGTGATGCTCTACTCGATCGGCAAGGACAGTGCCGTGATGCTGCATCTTGCGATGAAGGCGTTCTATCCCGCGCTGCCGCCATTTCCGCTGATGCATGTCGATACGAAGTGGAAGTTCCGCGAAATGATCACGTTTCGCGACGACACGGTGGCCAATCTCGGGCTGAAGCTGATCGTTCACACGAATGAGGAAGGGCTGGCGCAGGGCATCAACCCCTTCACGCATGGCTCGGCTGTCCACACCGACATCATGAAGACACAGGCACTGAAGCAGGCGCTCGATTTGTACAAGTTCGATGTCGCCTTCGGCGGGGCGCGGCGCGACGAGGAGAAGTCGCGCGCCAAGGAACGCATCTTCTCCTTCCGCACCGCCGATCATCGCTGGGATCCGAAGAACCAGCGGCCGGAATTGTGGAAGACCTACAACGCCCGCAAGAACAAGGGCGAATCGATCCGCGCCTTCCCGCTGTCGAACTGGACCGAACTCGACATCTGGCAGTATATCTGGCTGGAAAAGATTCCGATCGTGCCGCTGTATTTTTCCGCCGTGCGCCCGGTGGTGGAGCGCGACGGTGCGTTGATCATGGTCGACGACGAGCGCATGCCGCTCAGGCCCGGCGAGGTTCCGCAGCAGCGCATGGTGCGCTTCCGCACGCTCGGCTGCTACCCGTTGACCGGCGCTGTCGAAAGCGAGGCAGCGACGCTGACCGACATCATCCAGGAGATGCTGTTGACACGAACCTCCGAGCGCCAGGGCCGCGTCATCGACCACGACCAGTCCGCCTCCATGGAAAAGAAGAAGCAGGAGGGCTACTTCTGATGGCCCACATATCCGACCTCATCGAACAGGACATCTTCGCCTATCTCAAGGGCCATGAGGAGAAGTCGCTGCTGCGCTTCATCACTTGCGGCAGCGTCGATGACGGCAAGTCCACGCTGATCGGGCGCATGTTGTACGAATCGAAGATGATCTTCGAGGACCAGCTTGCGGCGCTGGAGCGCGATTCGAAGAAAGTCGGCACCCAGGGCGAGGACATCGACTTCGCGCTGCTGGTTGACGGCCTTGCCTCCGAGCGCGAGCAGGGCATTACCATCGACGTTGCCTACCGCTTCTTCTCCACCGACAAGCGCAAGTTCATCGTTGCCGACACGCCGGGTCACGAGCAGTACACGCGCAACATGGCGACGGGCGCCTCGACCGCGGACCTTGCCATCATCCTCATCGATGCGCGCAAGGGAATCCTGACGCAGACCCGCCGCCACTCGTTCATCGTCTCGCTGCTTGGCATCCGCCGGATCGTGTTGGCCATCAACAAGATGGATCTTGTTGGCTATTCGCGCGAGGTGTTCGAGCAGATAGACGCCGCCTACCGTGAATTCGCGGCCGGGCTGGGCGCTGGCGGCGTTGCACCGTTCCAGATCGTTTCCATTCCCGTTTCGGCGCTCAAGGGCGACAATGTCATCGCCCGCACCGACGCCATGCCATGGTTTGACGGTCCTGCATTGCTGGAGCATCTGGAAACCGTACCGGTCGACGACATCGACGCGGAAGCGCCGTTGCGCCTGCCGGTGCAATGGGTCAACCGGCCGAACCATGAATTCCGCGGCTTTGCCGGGCAGATTTCCGGAGGCTCGGTGCGCCCGGGCGACCGCGTCCGCGTCCAGCCTTCCGGGCGGGAATCGACCGTCACTCGCATTGTCACACTCGACGGCGATCTCGATGTTGCCGTGTCGGGCCAGTCGGTGACGCTGACCCTTGCCGACGAGATCGACATTTCGCGCGGCGACGTGATCTCAAGCGCCACCGCGCCTGCGGAAGTTGCCAACCAGTTCGAGACGACCATCCTTTGGATGAGCGACGAGCCGATGCTGCCGGGCCGGCCTTACCTGCTCAAAATCGGCCCTTCCACTGTGCAGGCGACGATCACGGCGCCCAAATACCGCATCAATGTCAACAGTTTCGAGCATGTCGCGGCGACCAAGCTCGACCTCAACGAGATCGGCGTTTGCAACATCGCCATCGACCGGCGCATCGCTTTCGATCCTTATCACCAGAACCGCGACATGGGCGGCTTCATCCTGATCGACCGCCTGACAAATGCGACGGTCGGCATGGGCCTTGTCCACTTCGCGCTCAGGCGGTCGGCGAACATCCACTGGCAGGCGATGGATGTCGACAAGGCGGCGAGGGCAAAACTCAAAGGCCAGAAGCCGGCCGTGCTGTGGTTCACCGGCCTGTCAGGCTCGGGCAAGTCGACCATCGCCAACATTCTTGAAAAGAAACTCGCGGCGCTCGGCCGGCACACCTATTTGCTGGACGGCGACAATGTGCGCCATGGCCTCAACAAGGATCTTGGCTTCACCGATGCCGACCGCGTCGAGAACATCCGGCGCGTGGCAGAGGTCGCGCGCCTGATGGCCGATGCCGGCCTCATCACGCTGGTCTCGTTCATTTCGCCCTTCCGCTCGGAACGGCGCATGGCGAGGGAGATGCTGGAGCCGGGCGAGTTCATCGAGGTTCATGTCGACACGCCGCTGGAAATCGCCGAGGCGCGGGACGTCAAGGGACTCTACGCCAAGGCGCGCGCCGGACAGATCCGCAATTTCACCGGGATCGACTCGCCGTATGAAGCGCCGGAAAATCCCGAAATACGGGTGAGGACCAGTACACTGAGCGCCGAAGAAGCCGCGGACCAGTTGTTGGAATTCCTCGTCAAGACCGGGACGGTCGAGTTGCACTGAGGCCCGAAGGGGCTGGAGATGCGAGGGGCATGCCCCCCAGCCAAGTTCCATGGGAGCGTCCAACTCCGATGAAAAATGCCCCTCGCATCTGCGCCATGCAACGTCGGGGTGGCTGCCAAGACCCCACGAATTGGCCGCTTCCTTGTCGTCACACGGGCAAGATTACAGCCAGTTCCTAACGAGGCGTTAAGGATCGACCCAGTCCGGAGCATTATTCGCCCCACTGTCGGTTAGCGCAAGGTCGATGGATATCCATGGTTGCGCGTGAGCCCGAACTAGTTTCTGCCGTGCATTCGATTGCCCTTTGAAAGTTGGTTTGACGACAGTCCGAAGGTTGCGGTTGACGCGGCAAGCGGCGAGGCGGAAGAGTGGCAGTCGAACAGGCGGGAGGGCCAAACAGCATGAAACTTGCTAGCTTGAAGGATGGCGGGCGCGATGGCCGGCTGGTCGTGGTTTCGCGCGACCTGACGAAATACACCGACGCTTCATTCCTCGCACCAAGCCTGCGTGCGGCGCTGGACGATTGGGCGCGCATCTCGCCGCATCTGGCGGCGCTGTCGGAAAGCCTCGACCACGGCTCCGTACCTTCCGAACGCTTTCACGAACACGATGCCATGGCGCCGCTGCCGCGCGCGCATCTGTGGGCCGACGGCTCTGCCTATCCCAGCCACATGGAACTGATCCGCAAGGCGCGCAACCAGCCGCTGCCTGAAAATCACCTGACCGAGCCGCTGATGTATGTCGGGGCCGGCGATGCTATGCTTGGCGCACGCGATCCCATTCCTGCCGCATCGCACGACTGGGGTATCGACCTCGAGGGCGAAATCGCCGTCATTACCGGCGACGTGCCGCTGGGCGTGACGCCGGAAGATGCGCTCGGACACATACTTCTGGTGATGCTGGTCAACGACATTTCATACCGCGCCCTTGCGCCGGCGGAACTGACGAAGGGCTTCGGTTTCTGCCAGTCGAAAGGGCCGACGGCGTTTTCGCCCGTCGCGGTGACGCCGGACGAACTGGGGCCGGAATGGTCCGGCGGCAGGCTCGCCATGACGCTCGGCGTTCATGTCAATGACCAGGTGCTGGGCGAGGTCGACGCCGGCGCGGACATGGCGTTCGATTTCGGAAAGCTGGTCGCGCATGCCGCAAGAACCCGGCCGCTTGGAGCGGGCGCCATCATCGGATCGGGAACCGTCTCGAACCGTTCCGGCGAGGGCGGATTCGGCAAGCCCGTCGGTGAGGGCGGCAAGGGCTTTGCCTGCCTCGCCGAACAGCGCATGTATGAAAGCCTCGACGGTTCGAAGGCGAAAACTCAGCTGCTGGGTTTCGGCGACACGGTGCGGATCGAAATGCGCGACAAGCATCACCACACGGTTTTCGGGGCCATCGAGCAAAGGGTCGAACAGGTCTGACGGCTTTCGTCGGAATTGGCGCGGCGAACGGCGTTTTTGCGGCCAGCCTCGACGCGCAATCCGCGCTATGCGGACACCGGTGCAGGTGAGCGAGGAATTTCAAATGGCCCGGATCATCAACGGCAAGGAAGTCGCGTCGGACGTCATCGCCAGGGTGAAGACGGCGACAGCTGACCTTGGCGCCCGCACGGGGGTCACGCCGGGCATCGCCGTGGTCATTGTCGGCGAAGATCCGGCCAGCCAGGTCTATGTCCGCTCAAAGGGCAAGATGGCCGAGGAATGCGGTTTCAAGTCGCTGACGCACCGTTTGGGCGCCGACACGGGCGAGGACAAGCTTCTTGCGCTCTTGGGCGAACTCAATGCGGACGCATCGATCCACGGCATTCTCGTGCAACTGCCGCTGCCCAAACACATCGACGAGGGCAAGATCATCCAGGCCATCGCGCCTGAAAAGGATGTCGACGGCTTTCACTTCATCAATGTCGGCAAGCTGGGCACAGGCGAGACGGCAAGCGCCTTCGTGCCCTGCACGCCAGCCGGGTCGATGCTGCTGATCGAAAAGGCGCTTGGCACACGCGATCTTTCCGGCCTTAACGCGGTGGTTGTTGGCCGGTCCAACATCGTCGGCAAGCCGATGGCAAACCTGCTGCTGCTTGCCAATGCCACCGTGACGATCGCCCATTCGCGCACGAAGGACCTTCCCGCGCTGGCCCGCACCGCCGATATCCTCGTGGC
>JBGSJA010000066.1:0-12940 GCA_041742235.1 Salaquimonas sp.
CTGCGCGCGGTCGGTGTGCCGCCGCTGTTGGCTCACCTGAGGGGCGAGATGACGCTGGAGGCGGCGATCGCCACCGCCCAACTCGACACGCGCCATTACGTCAAGCGGCAGCTGAGTTGGCTGCGTCGGAACATGAGTGCGTGGAGTGCCGTCTCAGCGCAATAAAGATGTGAAAAACGTCATCTCAGCGTATTATCATTGACGTTCACTCTGTTTGCTCGCTTTCTCGTCTCGCCCGCCAGTGCCGCCTGGGCTGCGGCGGCGTGGCTATGGCAGCGGGGCAGACCGAAGGAGACGACAGATGGCGCGGCAGATGACCGGGGCGGAAATGGTGATCAAGGCGCTCGCCGATCAGGGCGTCGAGTTCGTTTTCGGCTATCCCGGTGGCGCGGTGCTGCCGATCTACGACGAGCTATTCCAGCAGGACAAGGTTCAGCACGTGCTGGTCCGCCAGGAAGGCGGCGCGGTGCATGCCGCCGAGGGCTTCGCGCGCTCGACCGGCAAGGTCGGCGTGGTGCTGGTGACCTCCGACCCTGGCGCGACCAATGCCGTGACGGGCCTCACGGACGCGCTGATGGATTCGATCCCGGTCGTCTGCCTGACCGGACAGGTGCCGACGCATCTCATCGGCAACGACGCCTTTCAGGAGTGCGATACCGTCGGCATCACGCGGCCCTGCACCAAGCACAACTGGCTGGTGAAGGACGTCAACGATCTGGCGCGCGTGCTGCACGAGGCCTTCCACATCGCCCGCAGCGGCCGGCCGGGACCCGTCGTCGTCGACATCCCCAAGGACATCCAGTTCGCGACCGGCAACTACGTCGGCCCCTCCAACATTCAGCATAAGACGTATAAGCCCAAGTTGAAGCCCGAGCAGACGAGCGTGCGTGAGGCGGTCGAGCTGATGGCGACCGCCAAGAAGCCATTGTTCTACACCGGCGGCGGCGTCATCAACGCGGGCCCGAAGGCGAGCCAGCTGCTGCGCGAACTCGTGCGGCTGACCGGCTTTCCCATCACCTCGACGCTGATGGGACTTGGCGCTTATCCGGCCTCCGACAAGCAGTGGCTCGGCATGCTGGGGATGCACGGCACCTATGAAGCCAACTGGGCGATGCACGACTGCGACGTGATGATCAACATCGGCGCGCGCTTCGATGACCGCATCACCGGGCGTCTGGACGCGTTCTCGCCGGGCTCCAAGAAGATCCACGTCGATATCGATCCGTCATCCATCAACAAGAACGTGCGCGCCGACGTGCCCATCATCGGGGATTGCGCCTACGTGCTCGAGGACATGCTGCGGATCTGGAAGGCGAAGGCGCCGCAGATCGACAAGGCCGCCCACAAGTCGTGGTGGAAGCAGATCGAGCAGTGGCGGGCCAAGAAGTCGTTGACCTACAAGCCGTCCGCCGACGTGATCATGCCGCAGTACGCCGTTCAGCGGCTCTATGAACTGACCAAGGACCGCGACACCTACATCACGACGGAAGTCGGTCAGCACCAGATGTGGGCGGCCCAGTTCTATCATTTCGAGGAGCCCAACCGCTGGATGACGTCGGGGGGCCTCGGCACGATGGGTTACGGCCTGCCGGCGGCCATCGGCGCGCAGATCGCGCACCCGAAATCGCTGGTCATCGACATCGCAGGCGATGCCTCGATCCTGATGAACATTCAGGAGTGCTCGACGGCGGTGCAGTTCAACCTGCCGGTCAAGGTGTTCATCCTCAACAACCAGTACATGGGCATGGTTCGCCAATGGCAGCAATTGCTGCACGGCAACCGCCTGTCGCACAGCTACACCGAGGCGCTGCCGGACTTCGTCAGGCTCGCCGAGGCCTATGGCTGGAAGGGCATCCGCTGCGAGAAGCCGGACGACCTCGACGATGCCATCCGCGACATGATCGACACGCCGGTCCCGGTGATGTTCGACTGCCGGGTAGCGGCGCTGGCCAACTGCTTCCCGATGATCCCGTCGGGCAAGGCGCACAACGAGATGCTGCTGGGCTCGGAAGTCGCCGACGACGACATCGGCAAGGCGATCGATGCAGGCGGCAAGGTGCTGGTGTGAACCGGCTCCGGTTTGCGTCAGTCCGCCCAGGGGTCGAGCAGCAGGAGCGGCAGTCCGTCGAAGTCACGCGTATTGCGGGTGGCGAGGCGGGCGCCCGCATGGGCTGCGATCGCGGCAATGAAGCAGTCGGCCGGTGCGACGGGCCGGCCAATGGCTTCCCTGGCGGCGCGAAAATGGCCCGCAAGCTCGGCAGCCTCGCGATGCATGATCAGAATACGGCCTGCAAACGGTGCGAGTGCGTCGGCGATTTTGTCAGCAAAATCGGTGCGACGTTTGCCAACTGGCATTCTCTCGAGGCCGTACCTCAGTTCGAAGACCGTCACGACCGTCGTGGCGAACGTCACTGTGGGATCATGGTTGGGCCACTCGATCACCTTGAGATCGTCTTTGACGACCGCCGAGATCACATTCGTGTCGAGCACGACGATCATGAGAAGTCGATCGGTTTGCGGCCGAAGTCCATTGAGCGTGCCTCTCGCAAGTGCCGCTCGAACTCGATGGCTTCCTCGGGAGTGAAGCCGATCCCCGCGAACGCCTCTGCCATTTGGGTCCCAAAACCCTTCTGCGGCACCGGCTCGTTGGCCACTCCGGCCTCAGGGCTTGCGGCTTCGGTCAGGATCTCGCGGATCTCCGCCTCCAGGCTGCGGCCGTGGCGCGCCGCCCGCTCCTCGAGCCGCTGTTTGACGGCATCGTCCAAGCGTCTCACCAGAATGTCGGTCATGCGCGCCTCCTTGCCGATCTCGCGATCAATCGTGAATGATATCACCGGGGTGTCAGACGGTCGAGCCGAGGCCGAGGCGTGACCCCATGCGCATCCTGCTCGTCAGTCCCGGAAACAACCAGAAATACGGTGGCGGCTTCTTCTATGCCTTCCACCGCCGACTGATCAATGGCTTCATCCGGGCGGGGCATTTCGTCTATCCCTATTCGGATCGCGATACCGCCGACTATGCGCTGGGCGTCCGGGCAATCGGCCGCCGGCTCGCCAACCGACGGCTCATCGAGATCGCCGCCGAGCTGAAACCCGATCTCGTGGTGCTGTTTCTGAGCTATCTCATCAAGCCTGAGACCGTGCGACGGCTGCGGGACGTAGCAAAGGGCGTGAAGGTGGCCGCCGTCTCTATCGACGACATCGGCCACGACAAGCCGGCCTCGCAGTTTCGCTTTCTCTTGCAGGAGGCCGACGTCGGGTTCGCCACCACCGGCGGGGCAACGCTCGCCCGTTTTGCCAACCGCCAGCCGGTTGCCTTCATCCCCAACCCGGTCGATATCTCGATCGATAATCAGCAGGCGTATGCCGCGAGCACGATCGAGACCGACGTGTTCTTCGCCTGCCATCAGCCGATGGAGGACCCGCGTTGGCAATTGGTCGAAGCCCTGAAGGTACGGCTCGCCGGGCGCGGGGTGCGTTTTGGGCTGCACGGCAACTTCGCTCAACCGCTGACGGGCGACCGTTTCGTGGCAGCGCTGGGCCGCTCGGCGATCGGGCTCAATCTCAACCGGCGCGACGGCGATCTCTACGCCTCCGACCGCATGGCGCAGTTCCTCGGCAACGGTCTTCTGCTGGCGACGCAGCGGGCCTCCGGCTATGACGCGGTGTTCGGCGACGACGCAATGCTGTTCTTCGAGGACAGCGAGGACCTCGCCTCCGGCATCGAGCGGGCGTTGGGGGCGGGCGAGCCCTGGCGGGTCATGGCGCGGGCCGGGCGGGAGACCGCACTGCGCCTGATGAGCGAGACGGTGGTCGGTCGCTTCATCGTCGATTTCGCCATGACCGGAGGTGCGCCACCGGACTGGGCGTTCACCACGCATATGTTCGGCAGGAGGATCTGATGCATCTCATCATCGCCAACAAGCTCTATTCGTCCTGGTCGATGCGGCCGTGGCTCGTCCTGAAGGCGTTCGCCATCCCCTTCGAGGAAACGGTGATCCCGTTGAAGCAGCCCGACACGGCCGAGCGCATCAAGGCGGTCTCGCCGACGGGCAAGGTGCCGGTCCTGATCGACGGCGAGGCGGTCGTCTGGGAGAGCCTCGCCATCATCTCGCATCTGGCCGACCGTTTCCCCGATCTGCCGATCTGGCCAACCGGACACGCGGCACGCGCCCACGCCAAGTCGATCGCCATGGAAATGCACGCGGGCTTCATGGCGTTGCGCAAGGGCTGTCCGATGAATTTGGGCAAGCGCTTCGAGACGCCTGAGATCGCCGGTGAACTGGCCGACAACATCAGCCGCATCGAGGAAATCTTCACCGGCACGCGGGCACGCTTCGGGCAGTCCGGGCCGTTCCTGTTCGGTGCCTTCACGGCGGCGGACGCGATGTTTGCTCCCGTCGTCACACGGCTCGACACCTATCAGTTGCCGGCTTCAGCCGAAACGCGCGCCTACATGGAGGCCGTCATGAGCCATCCCGCGTTCGTCGCGTGGCGGACGGCGGCACTCGCCGAGCCGTGGACGGTTGCGGCCTACGAGGCCGGCCACACGGCGATCGCCGATTTCCGGGCGACCCAGGGCTGACCTGATTGATTGACCCACTCAACGCGCAAGACAACGAAAGATCGAGCCATGGTCCAGACGCAGAAGCAGAGCCATTACCCGAGCCAGCAGGTGCATCAGGCGGTCGTGCAGCGCACGCTGTCGGTGATCGTAGACAATGAGCCGGGCGTGCTTGCCCGCGTCATCGGCCTGTTCTCCGGGCGTGGCTACAATATCGACAGCTTGACGGTGACAGAGACCGAGCACGAGAAGCACATCTCGCGCATCACCATCATCACGACCGGCACGCCGATGGTGATCCAGCAGATCAAGCACCAACTCGAGCGTCTCGTGCCGGTGCATCGGGTCGAGGACCTGACGGAACTCGGTAATCCGCTGGAGCGGGAGCTGGCTCTGGTCAAGGTTCAGGGCAAGGGCGACAAGCGCATCGAGGCGCTGCGCATGGCCGAGATCTTCCGGGCGAACGTCATCGATGCCTCGACCGAGCACTTCGTGTTCGAGATCACCGGCAAGGCCAGCAAGGTCGAGCAGTTCATCTCGATCATGCGGGAATTGGGGCTGATGGAGGTTGCGCGGACCGGCATCGCGGCCATCTCGCGCGGGCGCGGGGAGGCGTGAGACCAAGACAACGCGCCTTCCGGCCGGCTCTCCAAAGGAGTGTCGGAAGGCGCAAAGCAAGGGTCGTCGGAAGGCGCAATCGAAGAGTCTAACGCCTCAGCCGCTGCCCTTCTTGCCGAAGCTCGACTTCTTGGCCTTCTTGAGGATGTTGGCGGCCAGCGTCTCGGTGGCGCCTTTGGAGAAGGTCAGCGAGAGGTCGCTGTCGAGATACTCGGCCTTCTTGTTGTCGGTGTAGCCCTGCTTGCCGACCTCGATGTAGAGCGAGCGGCCATCGGGCTTGTCGCCGCCAACGACGAGGAAGGCGAACAGGCGACGGCGGTAGCTGTCGGAGAGTGTGCGCTCGCAGCGGCCTGTGCCTTCGGTCGCTTCGCAGCCGCGCAGCGAGTCGTAGGTCGGTGCGTTCTTGTCGTGGTCCTTGATGGCGGCCGTGATGCCTTTCGAGCAGGTCTCGAAGTCGGCAAAACCGACGTCCGCGCAGTCGCCCGTCGACAGGAAGACGCCCTTGGGGGCGTTCTTGGCGGCCTCTGCGTCGTTCGAGCCGCCACCGCAGCCGCCGAGAAGGGCGCCGGCCAGGACGATGGCGGCGAGCGGCAGGATCTTGGGTGCGATACGCGTGGTCATAGGGCAAGACTCCGGATTCGTTACCCGATTACTAGCAGGGGGGAGTTGCCGGCAGGTTAAGGCCGCGCCGATTGAACCGGTCCAGGAGGTTGGTCGGACGGACTGCGGAGAGGGCATTGAAATGGGCGGGCGCCAGAGAGTAGGGTCCCGCGATCGCAAAACGGCTGCTCCAACGGGCAGCGCGTCACGTCAACCACGTCGAGTCGACTCCATAACGTCAACCAAGAAACGACATCGTCGAGAGCCAGGAAGGACTGAAAGCCCATGCGCGTTTACTATGATCGCGACGCCGATCTCAATCTCATCAAGTCGAAGAAGGTCGCGGTCATCGGCTACGGCAGCCAGGGCCGTGCGCACGCCCTGAACCTCAAGGAGTCCGGCGTCAAAGAGATCGTCATCGGCCTCAGAACCGACTCGGCGACGGCCAAGAAGGTCGAGGCCGACGGGCTCAAGGTCATGTCGGTCGCCGATGCGGCCAAGTGGGCCGACCTGATGATGATGGCGACGCCCGACGAGCTGCAGGCCGACATCTACAAGGCGCACATCGAGGCCAACATCCGCGACGGCGCGGCGATTGCCTTCGCCCACGGCCTCAACGTCCACTTCCAGCTGATCGAGCCGAAGAAGACCGTCGATGTCGTCATGATCGCGCCCAAGGGTCCCGGCCACACCGTGCGCGGCGAGTACCAGAAGGGCGGCGGCGTGCCGTGCCTCGTCGCGGTACACCAGAACCCGTCCGGCAATGCGCTGGAACTGGCGCTTTCCTACGCCTGTGGCGTCGGCGGCGGCCGGTCGGGTATCATCGAGACCAATTTCCGCGAGGAATGCGAGACCGATCTTTTCGGCGAGCAGGTGGTGCTTTGCGGTGGCCTGGTCGAACTCATCCGCGCCGGCTTCGAGACGCTGGTCGAGGCCGGTTACGCGCCGGAAATGGCCTATTTCGAGTGCCTGCACGAGGTGAAGCTGATCGTCGATCTCATCTATGAAGGCGGCATCGCCAACATGAACTACTCTATCTCCAACACCGCGGAGTGGGGCGAATATGTCTCGGGCCCGCGCATCATCACGGCCGAGACGAAGGCCGAGATGAAGCGCATCCTGCACGACATCCAGTCCGGCAAGTTCACCTCGCAGTGGATGCAGGAATGGCACTCCGGCGCCGCGCGCTTCAAGGCGACCCGCCGTCTCAACGACAGCCACCCTATCGAGGAAGTCGGCGAAAAACTTCGCGCCATGATGCCCTGGATCGCCAAGAACAAGCTGGTGGACAAGGCGAAGAACTGATGCTGAGTGAATAGCGAATAATGACTATTCAACGTAAGGGCGGCCGGCGAGTGTTATCGTCGGCCGTTTTGCTTTTGTGAAAAATTCAATTGAATTTGTTCATCATTCACTATCCGCGTGGCACTGCGCTTGCATCGCCTTTCGCATCCACGATGGAAGGGCAGCAGACATGTTTCATATCGGGACGCACGTACCGTCATCGGACAGTCCGGCTGCGCAGCCGGTCACCATGGCGCATGGCGCAGAACGCCGCGGCGAGCACCGGAGGCGCGTGCTAAAGGTTGCGCGGGTCGTTTTGCCGGGAAGGCTTTCCGCATTCGATGTAACGATCCGCGATCTCACTGCTATGGGCACTCGCATTCGCGCAATCGGTCAGGGGCGCATTCCCGACCATCACGAGTTCGAGTTGCAGATTACGGACGAAAAAAGACCGCGCAAGGCTCGCCTTGCATGGCAATCAGGCAAGGAGGCCGGCCTGCGATTTACTGCGTAGCCTGGCGCTGCGCGTAGGGCACCTGCCAAGGCGGGGTGTAGTAGGGCGAGGCGCAATAGGTGACGCGCCCGTCGGACGTGCGCCAATTGTTCCACTGGGCGCGATACCCCGGCTTGAATTGGGCGCACCACTCGGCATGCCCAGGCGTTGCCGCAGCCTGCTTGTTGGATCGCTTGATCACCCAGTCGGCCAGCATGATCGGACCAAGTTGCGCCGATGCCTGTTGTGCCGAAAACACCAGGAGCAAGGCTCCCGCGAGCGCTGCAGTCAAATTCGCCGGAACGACTCGCATTTCTTTCCTCCCTGGGCCGACTACCCGGCAAGTCTGGACCAAACAAAAGCGCCGGGCAACCTGCAAGTTGCCCGGCGCTTCGTTTCCAACAGTATCGTCAATAATAGGGCGAATTGCACTGGCGGCGCGGGCCGTGATACGGTTTGAAACTGTTGTCCCAAGCCCTGTAGCTGCGGTACCGGTCCTCGCACCAGGCGATGTGTGCCGCATTCACGCCGACGCGTGGCACAGTGCGATAGGACGGATAAGCATACACCCGGGGCGCCGCGCCCAGCGCGAGGCCAAGGCCGAAGCCCGCAGCCGGTCCCCACCACCAATTGTCGTGATTGTGCCTGTTGTGTCGGCGGTGGCTCCAACGCTGGTTGTGGCGGGATCCGCGGCTCCATCTGCCGTAGCGCCCGTCCTTCTTCCATACCCGATGACCCTGGCGATGGCGGACTTCGACCAGATTGTCGGACGCCTGCGAAACAACGGGAGACGCGGGATAGATGCTGAGCGCATTGGCGGGCGCCACCGGCACGGCCATTAGCGCGGCGGCAGCGATGCCGGCAAAAAGTTTACGCATGGATGCCTCCTTTGCGTGGTGGTTTTCATAATTGAAGAAAGCCTGCGAGCGGCGTTGGTTCCGCCGGCTTTGCTCCCGGGCGGCAAGGCTGGTAACAATCGCTGCGTAACTTGAAAGGCGAACGATGGCGCTGCGGATAGCCACCTTCAACGCGGAAAACATCATCCAGCGTTTCGATTTTTCCGGCTATCGCAACGAGTTGGTGCGCGATCGCGCCCTGCAGATGCTGGCGGTCGAAAACGAGGCGCATTTTCGGCAATTGGAGCAGGCGCGCGTCGTCGCCCATACCGACGACAAGATGCAACTCACGGCGCTTGCCATAGCCGATTGCCGCGCCGACATCCTTTGCCTTCAGGAAATCGAGAGCATCGAGGCCATCAAGGCATTCGAATATGGCTATCTGTTCAAGATGGTCGGTGAAGGCTACCGGCACAAATACATCGCCGAGGGCAATGACGGACGCGGTATCGACGTTGCAGTGCTGACGCGGGAGGAAACTGCCGATGGCGATCCGATCGAGTTCGTGCGGCTGAAGAGCCATGCGCATCTCACCTATGGAGAGCTCGGCATATTCGAAGACGCGCTGGAGCGGATCGGCGAGAAGCCTGGCGAAAAAATCTTCCGGCGCGACTGCCTCGAGATCGACTTCCGCATTGGCGGGCGCGAATTGACGCTCTTCGTCGTACACATGAAATCGATGGGGCCGGGGCGCGAGGGCATCGATGGCAGGCAATGGACAATGCCGGTCCGGCGGGCGGAATCGCGGGCCGTGCGCAAGATCATCGAGCAGCGGTTCGGCGCAGACTTCACGCGGCGCAAACGCTTCCTCATCTGCGGCGATCTCAATGATTATCGCGAGCGGATCATCGTGGAGGGCGTGCATCCTGCGGAACGCCAGTTCATTCCCGCCTCGGAAAAAACCGCAGGGTTCGATCCGCTGGTCTCGGACGGCTTCGCGGTCAATCTGGTGGAACGCCGGCCGGTCATGGACCGGTGGACGCTGTTCCACTCGCGCGGGCCGCGAGAGCAGCATTTGTGCCAGCTCGACTACATTCTGGCGTCGCCGGCGCTGGCCGACCGCAACCCGGGCGCAGTCCCCGACATCATCCGCAACGGGCAGCCTTTCCGCACGCCATTCCCGCCCGGCCAGGCGGTGGAACGCTACCCGCGAACCGGCTGGGACCGGCCGAAATCGTCCGACCACTGCCCGGTCGCCGTGACGCTGCATCTGGCCTGAGGCGACATGGAAGCATTCATTTCGCTGAGCAAGGCCACCCTTGTGCTGGAGGAAGGGCGCCATCCGCTGGAGATCGCGGCGCGCGATCACATCGATGCACAGTGGCAGCGCAGGCTGGCCGCCAATCCCCGCCTTTACGACGGCGATGTGGTGCTCGCCACCAAAATGACCTTGGACGACGGGGTTCTTTCCGCCAACTGCCGGGCGGTTCGCTATGCCGGGCTGCTGCACTTCCTCGCCCTGCCGCAGGCCGAGGCAAAGGCCATGCCCTTCCGCCATGTCTATTGCTGGGCGGCGATCTTTTCGGGGGACGGCAGGGCAATCATGGGGCGCATGGCAGCGCATACCGCCAATGCCGGGCGCATCTTCTTTCCGTCCGGATTGCTGGAGGCCGCCGACTTTCGAAACGGCGTCGCCGACATCGATGGCAACATGGCCCGCGAACTCGCCGAGGAAACCGGTCTTGTCCTGACGCGCGCCGCGCCGGACCCGCATTATCTCGTCGCCATTGGCGCGCGCACGGCGGCGATCATGCGCATCTACCGGTTTGCCGAAAGCGCGGCGGAACTGGTTGCACAGGCGCGGGCGCACATCGCGCAAGGCACGGATGACGAACTGGAGACCGTGCTTGCTTTTGCTCCGGGCGAGACCGATCCTGCCATGGCGCCCGTGGCGCGGCGCTTCATGGAACGGTTCGAGGGCTGATCGCCTGTTCCGCCGCGCCATTTGCCCCGCCCCAGAAAACTGCCGCGAGGGCGTTTTGGAGGCTTTACGCGGCGCACCGACATGACTATGTATGCCCGACTTGATCCGGGTGCGTAGCTCAGTTGGTAGAGCAGCTGACTCTTAATCAGCGGGTCACAGGTTCGATCCCTGTCGCACCCACCAGTCAGGTCCTCCAATTTTCAGTCTCTTTGGGACAGCTGGAATTCATGGGCGATATCAATGGCTTGTTCGTGCAGCCGCGGCATTTGCGGGCACTGAGACGCGTTTGACCTGCCAATTGGCCCCCAGATCCTGCCGGCGTCTCTTTCGGGCGGTTTCCGTGTCCCGTTGTTTCGGCTGGTTGATCGCCCGGACGCTGCAAGGGTGGGCTCAATTCCTGGCAAATCGTCTCCGCCGAATGTCGCAAGGCACAAATTGGGTATGCAACTTCTGGATAATGCCTAGCCGGCACTGAACCCCAGCAGCCTTCCTTGTTCTTCCCAGATGCTCGCATCATCCTTCATTCGCAATAGCCGGCGGGCGGTCAGATCCGCGGGTTGCGTGCCCGTGAGGATCGCCTTGGTGATGTCCGGTGAAAGGAATGCCAGCTTCAGGATGCGGCCGAGATCGGAGACATCCATTTGCTCGCGGTTTGCGAGTTCGGCGATCGTGATGCCCGAGCCGTCGGTAAGGTTGGCCAGAAGCCGATGTGCCTTGCGGACGAGATCCGCAATGCCTGGCTCGGGCACTGGCTGATGGAGTGCACTACCACCGACGATCATTCGCATCTCGACACCGCGACGTTTCAGACTGAAGGCGCGTTCCAGTTCGTAGAGCATCGTGTTTCCTGCATGATCCGCCAGCTTGCCCGCGTCGCCGAGAATTGGCGAGAGGTCGACCACGATGTCGATCCGATCGGCCTTGAGTGTAATGCGCTTGATCAGTTGACGAATTGCGTTGCCTGCATTCACCGGATCAGCCGATGAGAGGTCAACCAGAAGGGCGGCGGCACGTTGCATCCTCGTGGCGTGATTGGTTGGTTCGAGGCCTGCCTCGTTTGCCTGGTCGAGGATGAGGACCTCGTCACGAAGAAGCTCCCGAACCATACTGACCACCAGTGGCTCGATCTGTGCGGTGGGAATTCGCCAGGTTTGTTCAGCTGGCGTTGCGTCTGATTTGGATACCTTTGAATCTTTCAGCAACGACCTGCTGACATAGTATCGATACCGACGGCCATTCTTCGTTGCATGTGTCGGACACAACGGTACTCCTGCTTCGTCGAACAGGAGCCCGCTCAGGAGGTGCATGCCGTCGGCGGCGCCAGGCAGCACGCTGGCATTGCGGCGACCCGCGAGGATCGATTGTGCTTCATCGAACAGGGCTTGTTCGATGATCGGCGCGTGCAACCCGTCGTGGATAAGCGCCCCATGCCTGATCTTGCCGACATAGACCGGGTTGCCAAGGAGCAATCTCATCGCACCGCAGGAGAACCCTCCGGATCTGTTCGTGCGTTTGCCGACCCGCGGTCCAATGCCAAGTTCGAGTGCGCGGCGGCGAACGGCCTCAACCGATTGGAGTTCGACATAGAGTGCAAACAGCTGCCGCACCCTTTCCGCCTCGTCAGGCACGATCGCCAGTGTCCGCTTGTGCGGCCGGTAGCCGAGCGGCGGGTTGCCACCCATCCACATTCCCTTCTTCTTCGAAGCTGCGATCTTGTCGCGGATCCGCTCACCGGTGATCTCGCGTTCGAACTGGGCGAAGGAGAGCAGCATGTTCAGCGTCAGCCTTCCCATCGACGAAGTCGTGTTGAAGGACTGGGTTACCGAAACGAACGACACCGATCCGGCATCGAAGACATCCATGATCTTCGCGAAGTCGGTGAGCGAGCGGGTGAGCCGGTCGATCTTGTAGACCACCACCACATCGATCAGTCCTGCACGGATGCTGTCGAGAAGTCTTTGCAGGGCAGGGCGGTCGAGGCTGCCGCCCGAATACCCTCCATCATCATAGCTCCCGCGAGCAGGCCGCCATCCCAGCCCCTTCTGGGACGCGATGAAGGCTTCGCAGGCATTGCGCTGGGAATCGAGTGAATTGAAGTCCTGTTCGAGCCCTTCCTCGGAGGACTTGCGGGTGTAGATCACGCAACGAATGGCCATGGTCACAATCCGAAGAAGCGCGGACCCGACCAATGGGCACCGGTGATGGCCGTCGCGATCGCCGAGAGTGATTTCCAGGACCTGCCCTGCCAGACGAAGCCCTGGGCAGTAACATCGACGACATGCGCAACCCCGTTCCATTCGCGGACAAGTCGTGCACCGGATCGGGGCACCGACCGTGACGGGGGCTTGTTGAATACACGATCGGTTTTTTGGTCAGAGTGCGTGCTGCCTGTTGATCCAGAAACTTCGTGATCTTGCGGGTCGAAGCCCTTCTGAACGCCCGGACGTCGATTCGGCGCGTACAATTGCTTCCGGACTTTGGCTGAATGCCCGCCAAACACCTTCGCCTGAATGTGCCAGGCGATGGCCCGTTCAAGCAGGACCCGACGCGCGCCCTTGGGTG
>JBGSJA010000067.1:0-2625 GCA_041742235.1 Salaquimonas sp.
GCTTGCGCTCGCGCGCCGCATCGACATCGGCGGCGACGTGCCGTTCTCCGCGCGCGGCGGCAAGCTCCGTCTGCTTCTGCCTTTCCGCGAAGCCTGCCTTGCGTTCCTCGCTCAATGTGTCGTGGCAATGCGGGCAGCACACGCCCTTCATGTACTTGTCCGAGCGCTTGTCTTCATCCGTGATCGGATGCCGGCAGGCATGGCAAAGGTCGTAGTGCCCAGGTTCGAGACCGTGCCCGACCGAGACACGGTTGTCGAAGACGAAACATTCGCCCTGCCACAGGCTCTCTTCCTGCGGCACCGTTTCCAGATATTTCAGGATGCCGCCCTTGAGGTGGAAGACATCCTCGTAGCCAAGCGATTTCAGCAGCGCCGTCGACTTCTCGCAGCGAATGCCGCCGGTGCAGAACATCGCGATCTTCGGCTTGTTGTGGAAGCGTTCCTTGTTGGCGTCGAACCAGGCCGGGAACTCGCGGAAATTCGTCGTCTTCGGATCGATCGCGCCCTTGAAGGTGCCGATGGCCACCTCATAGTCGTTGCGCGTGTCGATCAGCACCGTATCGGGATCGGAAATGAGCGTGTTCCAGTCCTTGGGTTCGACATAGGTGCCCACCGTCACGCGCGGATCGATATCCGGCACGCCCATGGTGACGATCTCGCGTTTCAGCCGAACCTTCATCCGGTAGAACGGGTTTGTATCCGCGAAACTTTCCTTGTGCTCGAGTTCGGCAAGCCGCGGATCGGATTTGAGAAAAGCGTGAAGCTCGCCGATCGCTTCAGGCGATCCGGCGACCGTGCCGTTGATGCCCTCCTTGGCCAGCAGCAGCGTGCCGAAGATCCCGCGCGCCTTGCAGAAGGCGGCAAGCCTGGGCTGCATCACGCGGTAGTCGGGCAGCGATACGAATTTGTAAAGGGCGGTTACGGTGATCATGGCCTTCCAGATAAACGGCGACGGGTTCGCGTGCAAGGATGGTCGGGGAGGTTGTGGGTGTGCTGTGGTTCGTTGTTCGTTTTTCGTGGTTCGGGGGTCGTAGGTAGCGGGCTGGGCTTTGAGGGGAGGGTGTCCGCGCAGTGGACGGGTGGGGTTCTCTTTCATAGGAAGACCTCCCCTCCGCCTCGCTTTGCTCGGCACCTCCCCTTGCCAGGGGAAGAAAGGCGTCCCGCCCTCGCCATTCGATCGCTCAAGCTCGCACCTCAGGAAGAGGGCTCCATCGAATAACGAACCCTGACCCACGAGCCACGAACTACGAACTACGAACCACGCACCCCTCCCCTCGCCCCTTCTTTTCCCCTATCCTCGCGTGATGCCCCTTGCCCTTGACGAGACCGATTTGAAAATCCTGCGCGCGATGCAGCGCGACGGGGAGGCGAGCATCCAGGAGATCGGCGACAAGGTCGGGCTGTCGCACACGCCGGTCTGGCGGCGGATCAAGCGGATGCAGGAGGCGGGACTTATCCGCGGCCGCGCCTGGCAGCTCGATGCCGAGCGCGTCGGCCTCGACGTTTCGATCTTCGTCTTCGTCAAGCTCGACCGCCATTCTCCGGAAGTGCTTGAAGCCTTCGAGGCGGCGACGTTGGGCGTCCCGGAAATCCTGCAATGCTACACGATGAGCGGCGAGTTTGATTACCTGCTGCGCGTCGTGGTCGGCTCGGTGCGCAACTACGAAAAGACCATCAAGGGCAAGCTGCTGCGCCTGCCGCATGTCGGCAATCTCAATTCGCACTTCGCGCTGAACGAGATCAAGAATACGGGGGAGTTGCCGTTGTAGGCGTGGTTCGTGGGTCGTTGTTCGCAGATCGCGGTAAGGGGCCTTTTACTTGAACCACGAAAAACGTCCCACGAAAGACGATCGACGCAATTTCTATCCTCTCATTCCTGCCTCTCCTAGGACAATATCGCCGCCTTTTCCCCCGCCATCCCGAAAATTGGCACTGCAACTTCGCGCCGGTTGCCCCATAATGAACATCAGGAAGGCGCCGTGAAGGCGCAGGGAGCGAGCCATGAACGAGATCACCAAACCTTCAGCCGGCGTTCCCCTCGCGATTACGCTCGAGGACAAATACACCGCCACCGAGGGAAAGGTCTTCATGAACGGTACGCAGGCGCTGGTTCGCCTGCCGATCGTGCAGATGCGCCGCGACCGCGCGGCGGGCCTCAACACCGGCGCCTTCATTTCCGGCTATCGCGGATCGCCCGTCGGCGGCTTCGATTTCGCACTCAACCAAGCGAAGAGGCATTTGAAGGCGCATGGCATAGTCTTCCAGCCCGGCGTAAACGAGGACCTTGCTGCGACCGCAGTGTGGGGTTCGCAGAACGCACAGCTTTCGCCCGGCGTGACAAAGGACGGCGTGCTCGGCATCTGGTACGGCAAGGGACCCGGCGTCGACCGCTGCGGCGACGTGTTCAAGCACGCCAATTCATTTGGCACATCGCCACATGGCGGCGTGCTGGCGATCGCGGGCGATGACCACAACGCCAAGTCCTCCACCGTCGCGCACCAGTCGGACCACGCCTTCATGGCGGCGATCATGCCGATGCTGTTTCCCTCCAGCGTGCAGGAATTCGTCGAACTCGGCCTGCTCGGCATCGCCATGAGCCGCTATGCCGGCCTGTGGGTCGGCTAC
>JBGSJA010000068.1:0-14810 GCA_041742235.1 Salaquimonas sp.
GGCGCGCAATGGCTATCGGGTCTTGTCGCGCGGGACGGGCACTATGCCGGCGATGCTGCGGGACGGGTGGCGATCATCGGCGAGACCTATTCCGATGCCCGCGCCGTGATGGTGGAAGGCGAAAGCGGGCTGCTGGCGATCAGCCTGCCCGGCCGGCGGCCGCAATGGAATGCGGGCAAGCGCGAGCTTGTCTGGCCGGACGGAACGATCGGCCAGGTGTTTTCCGCCGCCGATCCGGAAGGGCTGCGCGGCAGCCAGTTCGGTGCTGCCTGGTGCGACGATTTCGGTCGCAGCGGCCTTCACCGGCATGATCGGCATCACGCTCGACCTCGCCGCCCAATCGGAAATCGCCGATGCGATGGTTCAGATCATCGCGGCCTCCGGCGCGCTTCTGGCCATTCACGGCCGGCTCACCGCAACCGAGATCATCGCGTGACGAGTTGGATGGCGCTCGCAGCCGCACTGGCTGGAACGGTGCGGATGCTCGCTGCCCTTGCCGGCAAGTGGATCGAGGAAAAGCGCCAGGCAGCCTTGCAAAAACTGGCGGCGAAAGGACGGGCCCATGACCTGCTGGCAAAGGCCATCCGTGCCCGCTTGCGTGCTTCTGATCCTGCTGCCGGTGCTGGCGGGTTGCCAGACAACGCGGCCTCGGACGGCTACCGCCGCGATTGAAGAAAATGCGGAAGGCTGGGTATGCCTGGCCTTCCGCCCGGTTTCCTGGTCCAGCAGGGACACGTCGCAGACGGTGGAACAAATCCGCGAACACAATGCGGTTTGGGGCGCGGTGTGCAAGGAAAACTGACGTTGGTGCCGACCATTCATTTGCCGTTCAGGGCATCGGTGCTATCAATTCTCTCCATGAGAAAGACCGCCGCCCTCGCCCTGTTTCTTGCCGCGATGTTCGCCGCATCCACGCCGGCATTGGCCGACTGCTATCAGGTCGCAGACCAGGAGGCTGCCCGATACGGGGCCGAAGTGGTTTCGGTTCGCGAAAAGGGTGGAAACTGCATCATCAAGCTGCTTATGCCCTCGCAGGGCGGCCAACCGCCGCGGGTCGAAATCATTACAAGACCTGGCTGAGCTTCAGGGTCGGAGAAGACCAAAATGCGCCTGCTCGTTGTCGAGGATGACAAGAATCTCAACCGTCAGCTTTGCGATGCCTTGACCGATGCGGGTTATGCTGTCGACAAGGCATTCGACGGCGAAGAGGGGCACTACCTCGGCGATACCGAGCCCTATGACGCGATTGTCCTCGATATCGGCCTGCCAAGGATGGACGGCATCACGGTGCTCGAACGCTGGCGGCGGGACGGGCGCTCGATGCCCGTCCTGGTCCTGACCGCGCGCGACCGTTGGAGCGACAAGGTTTCGGGCATCGATGCGGGCGCTGACGACTACGTCACCAAGCCGTTTCACGTCGAGGAGGTGCTGGCGCGCGTGCGTGCCTTGATCCGCCGCTCGGCCGGACATGCTGCCTCGACCCTGCGCTGCGGACCGCTGGAACTCGACACGCGGCTTTCAAGGGTGACCGTAGACGGCAATCCCGTGAAGCTGACCAGTCACGAATTGCGGCTGCTTTCCTACCTGATGCATCACCAGGACAAGGTGCATTCACGCACTGACCTTACCGAGCATCTTTACGATCAGGATTTCGACCGCGACTCCAATACGATCGAGGTCTTTGTCGGGCGGCTTCGCAGGAAGCTCGGGGCCGACTACATTGAGACGGTGCGTGGTTTGGGCTACCGCTTGAAGGCGCCCGAACCGGGCCAGATCTGAGTATTCATGCAGCAAGGTACGCTTTCGCGCCGCCTCATCCTGCTAACCTCCATCTGGGCGGTCATCTCGATAGGGCTCGCCGCCATTTTCCTGAGCCAGGCTTACCGCGCCAATGCCGAGCGGCGCTTCGAGGAACTGGTGACCGCCAACCTCTATATCCTCATGGGGGCGGTCGAGCCGGACGAAGACGGCATGCTCGCCGGACAGCCCGATCTTCGCGATCCGCGTTTCCTCAATTTCGGCTCTGGCTGGTACTGGGTCGTGAGTTCCGTTTCCGTTCCGTCGAACCGGCTTGCCTCGGCATCGCTGGCCGATGGCGATGTTGCCCTGCCCTCCGGCATCGAATTCGACGACCGTTTCCAGCGAAGCTGGTCATATGTCGATAACAGGGGCCAGGAGCTGACCGCCGTGGAGGCCCGGGTTTTCCTTGGCAGCGGTTCGGAAATCTATTCCTTTCGCGCGACCGGCAACCGTGGCGACATCGCGGCGGAAATCAACGCATTCATTCGCACCATGGTGCTGTTGCTTGCCGTGTTCGGGCTCGGCTTCATCCTCGCCAGCTTCGTTATCGTCCGCATCGGCCTGGCGCCCATCTCCGGCGCAACCGCGAGCCTTGGCGCGATTCGCGAGGGCAAGGCGGAAAAGCTTGAGGGCAGCTTTCCGAGCGAGATCCAGCCCCTGATCGACGAGACGAACGCCCTCATCGTCTCCAACCGGAGCATCATCGAACGGGCGCGCACGCAGGTCGGAAATCTGGCCCATTCACTGAAGACACCGATTGCCGTGATCCGGAACGAGGCCGAAGCCGCGCCGCCTGCCTTGAAGAATATCATGCTGGAGCAGACCGCGGCCATGCAACACCAGGTCCAGGCCTATCTCGATCGCGCCCGCATATCTGCCCGCCACGCCACGGTGACCTCCCGAACCGAGGCAAAGCCGGCATTGGAGCGTCTTGTGCGCGTGATCGCGAAACTCAATCCGCGCATCGATGTCGAAACCCGGTTTTCGGGCGAACAACTGGTATTTGCCGGGGAGACCCAGGATTTTGAGGAGATTGTCGGCAACCTTCTAGAAAACGGCGCAAGGTTCGCCCGCTCGCGGCTGCGCGTCAGCGCGTCGCGGCAGGCGGCATCACTGCTCGTCGAAATCGAGGATGACGGCCTGGGCATGTCGGCGCTGGAAGCTGAACTGGCGCTCAAGCGGGGGATGCGGCTCGATGAATCGACGCCCGGTTCCGGGCTCGGATTGTCAATCGTCAAGGATATCGTCGCCGAGTATGGCGGAGATCTTGCGCTCGGCCGATCCGAACTTGGCGGGCTTCGTGCAACGGCGCGATTGCCATCGCGTTGATTGCGGAGGCAATTCATTGTTTGCAAATTCGCTCATGCCTATTATTGGTTTTCCAGTGTGGGTATCCACAAAGGGGTGTGGTTTGCGACCATTGATGACGATGGCTTGCGTGGCATTGATTGCCACGATCTCCGGTTGCGCCACGCCGGATGCGGGAAGCGCATCGCGCCTTGCCGCACCGCTGCGCGAGGGCGTCATTGCCGGTGATCTGGGTTCGCAATTGCCGGAGCGGGCAAAGAAGCGTGCCACCGAGGCCGAATACAAGGCGCTGGAAGGCGGTCTGGCCGGTGCGCCGGTATCGTGGAAGGTGGGCGATGTTCAGGGCACCGTGGTGCCGCAACAACCCTATTCTGTCGGCTCGATAAACTGCCGGCGCTATACGCACACCATTACGGAAGATGGCAAGGCGCGCAGTGCGACTGGAACAGCCTGCAGGCGCGAAGATGGCGTGTGGCGCCCGTTAAGTTGAGATTTGCAGCGCCCAATTGCGGCGAATTGCCCCCAGTGGGGCTGCTTGGGCAGCCCGCCATTGGTTTCCGCACAAAACGTCTTTAAGTATGCGCGATGATCTTCTGGCTTTTAGCAACGCTTCTTTCAATCGCAGCCATAGGTTCGGTTGCATGGCCACTGCTTTCACGCAGGGGCGTGAAGGCGGTTCCTGCCTTTGAGTACGATCGCGAGCTTTATCGGGCAAGGATAGCGGAAATTGGCGCGGACCTTAAGCTCGGCCGCATCAGCGCCGAGGAGGCCGAGGCCGCCGAGGCCGAAGAGGGCCGCAAGCTTCTTGCTTCGTCCAACGCGCCGGCTTCCGCCCAGGCGCCGATCTCGACCGGACATGTCCGTTCCTTGCTGGCCGCCACAATTGTTCTGGTACCCGCGTTCACTGTGATTTTCTACCTTGGCTCGGGTCAACCGGGCATGCCCGACATGGCGATTGCCAGCCGGACGGATCGCCAGCCCGAGGGGCAGGGCATCGAGCAACTTGTCAGCCAGGCGGAGGCGCAGCTTGCCAGGAACCCCGGCGATGTGCGCGGCTGGACGGTCCTGGCGCCGATTTACATGGGGCTTGGCCGCTTCGAGGACAGCGTCAACGCATGGCGGAACGCTTCCCGCTTGGAGCCTCAAAACCTTGACTACAAGAGCGAGTTCGCCGAGGCGATTATCGCGGCAGGGCAGGGCGTCGTCAGCGAGGAGGCCCGCACGCTCTTTGGTGAAATTCTCGCTGCAAGGCCGGGCGATCCTAAATCACGCTTCTACCTGGCCATGGCGCTGGAACAGCAAGGCGACCTCGCCGGCGCCGAAAACGCGTGGCGCGCATTGATTGCCGATGCGCCGGCCGATGCGCCATGGCGCGCGCCTGCCATGGCCCAGCTTGAATCCGTCCTTCAAAAGGCTGGCAAGCCTACGGAAAGGGTGGCTGACGCAAAGCCGGGGCCGTCGCAGGAACAGATTGCCGCCGCATCGCAGATGTCCGACGAAGACCGGCAGGCCATGATCGAGGGCATGGTTGCCGGGTTGGCGGAGAAGTTGAAGGCCGATCCCGCCGACAAGGACGGCTGGCGCAGGCTCATCCGCGCCTATGGCGTGATGGGCGATGACGCGAAGGCGCTCGAAGCCATCGCCGCGGCACGCGACGCGAACGCATCCGACGGCGGATTTGTGACCGAACTAGCAGGCATCGAGAACTCCATCCGGCAAAAGTCAGGGAGCACGCAGTGACACGCAAGCAGAAACGTCTCGCAATGATCGGCGGCATCGGCGCGGTACTTCTGGCGGCGGTCCTGCTGGTGATGTCTGCCTTGCGCGACAAGATCGTGTTTTTTTACACGCCAAGCGAGATTGTCGCCGAAGGCAAGGCTGCGCCGGGCCAGCGCGTGCGAATCGGCGGCCTGGTGAAGGAAGGCAGCCTTGTAAAGGATGGCGGGAAGGTGAGCTTCATCGTTACCGACACGGAACAGGACCTGCCCGTAACCTTTACCGGCATTCTTCCCGACCTTTTCCGCGAGGGGCAGGGCGTGGTGAGCGAGGGCGCGGTGCAGGCTGACGGCATCTTCGCGGCCGACACGGTTCTTGCGCGCCACGACGAGAATTACATTCCGAAGGAAGTGGCGGACGCCCTCAAGGAAAAGGGCGAATGGCGGGGAGATACCCAGTGACTGTCGAACTCGGCCATTTTGCCCTCGTTCTCGCCCTTGCCCTCTCACTGGCGCAATCCGTGTTGCCTGTTGTCGGCGCCCGCCGTGGCGACGTCCGGCTGATGGAAACGGCAAGCTGGTCTGCGATCACCATCTTCCTGCTGATCGGCGTTTCCTTCGCCTGCCTCACCAATGCCTATCTCGTCTCGGATTTTTCGGTTTCGAACGTTTGGGAAAATTCCCACACGTTGAAACCCACGCTTTTCAAGTTGACCGGCGTATGGGGCAACCATGAGGGCTCCATGCTCCTATGGGTGCTCATCCTGGCCCTTTTCGCAGCGATGGTCGCGGTTTTCGGGCGTAACCTGCCCGCCGACCTCAAGGCAAACGTTCTCGGCGTGCAGGCTTGGGTGCTGGCCGCATTCCTCGCCTTCATCGTCACTACGTCGAACCCTTTCGTTCGTCTCGTGCCCGCGCCATTCGAAGGCAAGGACCTCAACCCGGTCCTGCAGGATATCGGCCTCGCCATCCATCCGCCGATGCTCTACCTCGGCTACGTCGGCTTCTCGGTCACGTTCTCCTTTGCAATGGCCGCGATGATCTCGGGCCGCATCGACGCGGCCTGGGCGCGCTGGGTACGGCCCTGGGCGCTGGCCGCGTGGGTTTTCCTGACCGCAGGTATCTCGATGGGGTCCTACTGGGCCTATTACGAACTGGGCTGGGGCGGGTTCTGGTTCTGGGATCCTGTCGAGAACGCCTCCTTCATTCCCTGGCTGTCGGGAACGGCATTGCTACATTCGGCGCTGGTAATGGAAAAACGCGAGGCCTTGAAGGTCTGGACCGTGCTTCTCGCGCTCATCACCTTCTCGATGTCGCTGCTTGGCACTTTCCTCGTGCGCTCGGGCGTACTGACCTCCGTACATGCCTTCGCCACCGATCCCGAGCGCGGTGTTTTCATCCTGGGAATTCTGGTCGCATTCATCGGCGGCTCGCTTTTTCTGTTTGCCTTGCGCGCGCCGCTGCTGAAGACCGGCGGTCTGTTCGCTCCGATCTCGCGCGAGGGCGCGCTTGTCTTCAACAATCTGTTTCTGACGACGGCTGCGGCGAGCGTGCTTGTCGGCACCCTCTATCCGCTGGTGCTCGAAGCGGTCACAGGCGAGAAGATCTCCGTCGGCGCCCCATTCTTCAACCTGACTTTCGGGCCGCTGATGATCCCGCTCCTGGTACTCGTGCCTGTCGGGCCGTTGCTTGCCTGGAAACGCGGCGACCTGCCAGGGGCTTTGCAGCGGCTCTATTTTGCCGCCGGGGCAGCAATACTTGCATCCGTACTTGTCGCCGCCTTCACGTCCGACACGCCGGTTCTCGTGACCTTGGCGGTCGGCCTGGCGGCATGGGTCATCATCGGATCCTTTGCCGAGATCGCAACCCGCTCCGGTTATCCGGGCGTGTCCGTATCGACCGCGCTTTCCCGGTTGCGCGGCATGCCGCGTTCGATGTGGGGAACCGCGTTTGGCCACTTGGGACTGGGCCTGACGCTGCTGGGTGTAGTGTCAGTCAGCGCCTTCCAGCAGGAAGTCATAACCAAGATGACGCCCGGCTCGACCATCAGCGTTGCCGGGTTTGAGCTGAAGCTGCTAGGCATCGAACCACGCCGCGGATCCAACTTTGTCGAGGACGTCGTGCGGATGGAAGTCTCCGGCAAAGGCGTGACCACGCATGTGATCGAGCCGTCGAAACGCATCTATACCGCACGCGAAATGCCGACGACCGAGGCAGGAATCGAGACCTACGTGTTTTCGCAGCTCTACATCTCGCCGGGCGATATCGAACCGGACGGCAGCATCACCGTTCGCGTGTGGTGGAAGCCCTTCGTCACGCTGATCTGGCTTGGAACGGTGGCCATGGTCATCGGCGGCGTATTCTCGCTTTCGGACCGCCGCCTGCGTGTGGGGGCGCCGCGAACATCCAAGGCAAAGGTCGCGGGAGCGGCTGCAAATGCCCAGGTTTAAAGCAATTGTGTTGCTCCTGCTCCTGGCTTTTGCGCCGGTCATTGCGGCGACGCCCGTCCATGCGGTGAGGCCCGACGAAGTGCTTTCCGACCCGGCGCTCGAAGCTAGGGCCCGTGCCCTTTCGGCCAATCTGCGCTGCATGGTCTGCCAGAACCAGAGCATCGACGATTCGGACGCCGAACTTGCGCGCGACCTGCGGGTGCTGGTTCGCGAGCGCCTTGTCGCGGGCGATACCGACAGCGAGGTGATCGACTATCTCGTTTCAAGATACGGCGAATTCGTGCTCCTCAAGCCGCGGTTCTCGTGGCAGAACCTTGCGCTTTGGGCGACGCCGGCCGTTGTGCTCGTCATTGGCGGCGCAGCCTTTGCGGCATATTCACGCCGGCGCAAAGTCCCTGCCGGCAAGAGCGCGCCATCACTCACCGACGACGAGCAGGCCCGCATCGCCAAATTGCTCGACGAACGCTGACCGGCCCTGCGCAAAGCCCTAATCTTACGAAAGTTTAATCTGGCGGAAATCCCCCCGTAACCTCCCGACAGCCATCTTCCGTTCGTCAATTCGGCAATTCCCGCCGTAAGAAATACCGGAAAGGTGCCCGCCACATGCCGTTTCCCGCCAGCTCCCGTTTTGCCCGCAATTGCCTCGTTTCCGCGTTGGCGCTCGCGCCTGCAATACATTTCGCCAGCCCCGCCATGGCCGAACCCGTATCCGTGATTGCTCCGCAGGTTCCGAGCTTTGCCGACGTTGTCACAGCGGTTACCCCGGCCGTGGTCTCGGTACGGGTGCAGTCCCGCATCGGCGGCATCGGCCAGCGCGGCTACCGGTTTGACCGGCGGATGCAGGAAAACGAGGATGACGACGACTATTTCGGCGAGCGGCCTTTCTTCCGCAATGGCCAAGGCTGGCGCGAAGGCCGTCGCGAGATGCGGCCCCGCCGTTTCGGCATGAACCAGGGCTCGGGCTTTTTTGTCTCTGATGACGGTTATCTGGTAACAAACCACCACGTGGTAGAGAACGGTTCCAGCTTCACCGTGGTACTAAGCGACGGAACCGAACTTGAGGCCAATCTGGTCGGTGCGGATGCGCGGACCGATCTTGCCGTGCTGAAAGTCGAGGCCGAACGCAAATTCACCTATGTCGCGTTTTCGACCGCCGATGTGCGAGTCGGCGAATGGGTGGTCGCGGTCGGCAACCCCTTCGGTCTCGGCGGAACCGTCACTGCCGGTATCATCTCCGCGCACAAGCGCGCCCTGGGATCGCGCCGTCACGACGACTTCATCCAGATCGACGCGGCGGTGAACCGCGGCAATTCCGGCGGTCCCGCGTTCAATCTCAAGGGCGAGGTGATCGGCGTCAACAACCAGATCCTTTCGCCGGTGGGCGCCAATGTCGGCATTGCATTTGCCATTCCTGCCGCCACGGCCAGCGAGGTCGTCAAGGATCTCATCACCAACGGACAGGTCGTGCGTGGCTGGCTGGGCGTCCAGATCCAGCCGGTGACCGGCGAGATTGCGCAGTCGGTCGGACTTGCCGAGGCGCGCGGCGCGATCGTCACGGTACCTTCGCCCGATAGCCCTGCAGCCAAGGCGGGTATCGTTGCGGGGGACATCATCACCAGCGTCGACGGTGAGCTGGTCGAAAACCCAAGGGCGCTCGCACGCCGCATTGCGGCGTTCAAGCCGGACAGCAAGGTTCGCATCGGGCTTTGGCGCAATGGCACGGCAACGGAGCTTGAAGTGACGGTCGGCCGCCTTGAAGAAGTATCAGCGGCAACACCGCCACAGGCTATTGAAACCATCGCGGGGTTGGGCTTGAAACTCGAACCGGCATCAAGCGGCGATGGCCTGCTCGTCTCGGAGATCGAGCAAGGCGCTGCGGTGGCCGAAAGCGACCTGCGGCGCGGCGATATCATCGTCACCGTTAACGGAAAGCAGGTGAACGATGCCTCGGCGTTGCAGGCGGCGATGGAAGAAGCGGGCAAGGCTGGCCGCCCTTCCACCCTGTTCCAGGTCCGGCGGGGATCCGAGGTGCGCTTCGTGGTGGTCCCGCTTAGCCGAGGCTGACAGCAGCGCTTGCGGCAGGGCATCGAGCGCGGATAGATTTGCGGCATGCGTATCCTGATCATCGAAGACGACCGCGATTCGGCCGGCTACCTTCAGCGCGCCCTGAAGGAGTCGGGCCACAGCTCCGACCTCGCCGCCGACGGCGAGGAGGGATTGCACATGGCCCAGACAGGCCGGTACGACGTGCTCATCGTCGATCGCATGCTGCCAAGGCTGGACGGTCTGTCCATGCTGAGGCAATTGCGAAGCGATGGCGTCGATGCACCTGCGCTGATCCTTTCTGCGCTCGGCCAGGTTGACGACCGCGTCGAGGGCCTGCGCTCCGGCGGGGACGACTATCTCACCAAGCCTTATGCGTTTTCAGAATTGCTGGCCCGGATCGAGGTGCTGGCAAGGCGCCGCCGTCCCGACGAAGCCGAAACGGTAATCCGGGTCGCCGATCTCGAGCTCGACCGCCTTGCCCATACCGTCAAGCGCGCCGGGGTCAACATTCCCCTGCAGCCGCGCGAATACCGCCTGCTCGAATATCTGATGCGCAATGCCGGCAAGGTCGTGACGCGCACCATGCTTCTGGAAGAGGTCTGGGACTATCATTTCGATCCGCAGACGAACGTGATCGACGTTCATATCTCGCGCCTTCGCTCCAAGATCGACAAGGAATTCAAGGAGCCGCTTCTCCAGACCGTGCGCGGCGCCGGCTACGTGCTGCGCAACCCCAATGCAGCCTGAACCCTCCGGCGCCTTCCAGCGCCTGCGCAAGATCCTGTCGGTCACGGCGGTGCGCCTGTCGATTGCCTATACGGTGCTGTTCGGCATCATCGCGATCCTGATCATCCTTTACATGACCGCAATGACGTCGAATTATGTCCGGCGGCAGATCAAGGTCTCGATCGACGAGGAAATTGCGCTGCTTGCCAACACCTTTGATTCCGGCGGCATCAACGGCGTCGTCCGGCAAATGGAGCGAAACGCGACCGGGCCCGGCGCCAATCTGTACGTTGTAGCCGAGCCGAGCGGGCAGATCATCGCTGGCAATGTCGGCGAAATCGACACGGGCGTGATCGCGACCGACGGCTGGACACTGCGGCCGTTTCGTTACACGCGGTTCGGCACGTCTGGCGACGAAAGCCATGTCGCGATTGCCCGCATCGTCGAACTCCCCAACGGCATGCGCATGCTGGTCGGCCGCGATCTCGGCGAGCCTGAGCGCTTCCGCGCTATCGTCATCCGCGCGCTTGCATTTTCACTCACCGCCATGCTGCTGGTCGGGCTGCTCACCTGGATATTGGTGGGGCGCAGGGCGTTGACCCGGCTCGAAATGGTTTCGCGATCCACGGATCGCATCCTCGCAGGCGACAGGACCGAACGCCTGCCGGTCACGGGTTCGGGCGACGAGTTCGACCAATTGTCCATTCGTCTCAATTCCATGCTCGACCGCATCAATTCGCTGGACGAGGGGCTGCGGCAGGTGTCGGACAACATTGCGCACGACCTGAAAACGCCGCTCGCCCGCCTGCGCAACAAGGCCGAGGCAGCGCTCGCCGCGCCGGATGGCAACCAGGCGGGCGTGATGCAGGAGATCATCGCAGACACCGACCAGATCATCCGCACCTTCAACGCGCTGCTGATGATCTCGCGGGTGGAATCGGGATCGGTGGCCGGAGAGCTTGCCAGCCAGGACCTCTCCTCGATTGTCGAGGATGTCGCGGAACTCTACCAGCCTGTCGCCGAGGATGCAGGCTTCGCGTTTTCTCTATCCGTGGAACCGTCTTTGACGGTGAAGGGCAATCGCGAGCTGCTGTCTCAGGCACTCGCCAACCTCATCGACAATGCGATCAAATATGGCCGGACCGAAGAACGCGCGCCGAGTATCGGCATTTCGCTGCAGAAACTTGGTCGCAACGCGGTCGTCGAAATTACCGATGCCGGTCCCGGGATCGCGCCGGAGGATCGAAAGCGCGTTACCGAACGTTTCACCCGCCTCGAGCAAAGCCGCACACGGCCCGGCAACGGACTTGGCCTCAGCCTTGTTCGTGCTGTTGCGCAACTGCATGGCGGCGTGCTTGATTTCGCCACGAACGAGCCGGGCGGCCTCAAGGCATCGCTGACCATCCCTTTGGCGTGAAGCGGCCCGGCAGATAACGAGGGTCCGGCTTGGAACGTGAAGCAAAGGGCGCGTCAGCGCCGCAGATCCTTTGGGGCGATCCGCCGCGCCGCATCGAGGCCATGTCGGCGACAGAGGCGCGCAAATGGCTTGCTGAACTCGATCGCCGGTTTCGCGACGAAGGCCTTGCCGACTTTGCCGAGGCGCTTGCCGCACGGCCCGACATTGCGCATTTTCTCGGCGCGGTCATGTCGCTCTCCAGCCATTTGCGTGACACCGCGCTGCTGCGTCCCGCCATGCTCGCTGTTTTGCTCTGCGAAGAACCCGCAGCCCGCATGGCGGAACTTGTCCGGGAAACGCGAAAGGCAGGCTTGAGCGGGGCAGGCGAAGGCCCGCTCATGTCGGCGCTACGAATTGCCAAGGCGGAAACGTCGCTGCTGTGCGGACTGGCCGACCTTGGCGGGTGGTGGCAGGGGAGCGAGGTCACTGCGGCGCTCACCGATTTCGCCGACGCAGCGCTCGCAGCAAGTTGCGACCACCTGTTGCTTTCCCTCGCCGATACGGGAAAGGTGACGCTGGCTGACAGGAGCGATCCGCAAAGGGGTTGCGGCCTTATCGTCCTTGGCATGGGAAAATACGGCGCGCACGAACTCAACTATTCCAGCGACATCGACCTCATCCTGCTGTTCGAACCGCGCGAAATGCAGCTTCATACCGATGACGCGACGACGCTTTTCGCCCGTTTTGCCAAGTCGCTGATCCGTATCCTGCAAGAGCGTACGGGCGAGGGATATGTATTCCGTGTCGATTTGCGCCTGCGGCCCGATCCCGGTTCCACCCCGCTCGCTATTCCCGTCGGGGCGGCGCTCAACTATTACGAGGCATACGGCCAGAACTGGGAACGCGCGGCCATGATCAAGGCTCGCGCGGTGGCTGGCGACATTGCGGCGGGCGAAGAATTCCTCAAGGAACTTTCGCCGTTCGTGTGGCGCAAATATCTCGACTACGCCGCCATCCAGGACGTGCACTCGATCAAGCGCCAGATACATGCCCATCGCGGCCATGGCGAAATCGCGGTGGCCGGGCACAACATCAAGCTTGGGCGTGGCGGCATTCGCGAGATCGAGTTTTTCGCCCAGACGCAGCAATTGATCGCCGGCGGCCGCCTGCCGCAACTTCGAAAGCTGCGCACCATCGACGCCCTCGCGGCCCTCGAGACCGAGGGATGGATCGATGCGAAGGCGCGCGATGAACTTACATCGGCCTATTGGTATTTGCGCGATGTCGAGCACCGGATCCAGATGGTCGCCGACGAGCAGAGCCACACACTGCCCGAAGACAAGAAGGGCCTCACGCGCATTGCCCTGATGATGGGCGAACGTGATTCGAAACGCTTCTCCGATCGATTGACGAAGACGCTCAAGACCGTCGAGCGCCACTATGCCGGGCTGTTCGAGAAGGCGGCGGAACTGACTTCCGGCGGCAACCTAGTTTTCACCGGCGACGACGATGATCCGGCAACCGTCGAGACCTTGTCGGCGATGGGGTTCTCGCGGCCTTCCGAGGTGATACGTTCAGTGCGCGGCTGGCATTTCGGCCGCTTTCCGGCGATGCGAACGGCGCAGGCGCGCGAACTGCTCACGGAGATCACGCCAAGCCTTCTAGAAGCGATCGCGGCAATGGGCGAAGCCGACCGCACCTTCGCAGCCTTCGACCGCTTCCTCGGTGGCTTGCCAGCCGGCATCCAGCTCTTCTCGCTGCTGAAATCCAACCCCGCTCTCTTGCGGCTGCTCCTGCTGATCCTGTCAGCCGCGCCAAAGCTTGCCGAGACGATCACCCGTCGCCCGCACGTGTTCGACGCCATGCTGGAGCCCGCCTTTGCCGGAACCGCGCCGGGGCGCTCGGCACTGGCGCGCCGGCTCGACGGCGTGCTCGACCGCGCCTCGCACTACGAGGGAATGCTCGATGCGGCGCGCCTGTTTGCCGCCGAGCAGAAATTCCTGATCGGCGCCCGCCTCATCAACCACACCTTGACGCCTGCGGCGGCCGGACGGGCTTTCGCCGACCTCGCCGAAGTCATGGTGCGCGCCATATTGGCGCGGGTGGGGGCTGAATTCGAAGTTCGTCACGGAAAGGTGCCGGGGGGCAGGATCTGCGTCCTTGGTATGGGCAGGCTCGGCAGCCGGGAACTGACCGCAGGCTCGGACCTCGATCTCATCCTGCTGTACGACCATGCATCGGATGCCGAATATTCCAATGGCCCAAGGCCGCTTGCCGCCTCGCAATACTACATCAGGCTGACGCAGCGCCTGATCGCTGCCATGAGTGCGCCGACAGCGGAAGGCGTGATCTACCCGCTCGATTTCAGGCTTCGCCCATCCGGCAATGCCGGGCCGCTGGCGACGCCGCTCGAATCCTTCGTGCGCTACCAGAAGGAGGAGGCCTGGACGTGGGAGCGCCAGGCGCTGACGCGTGCGCGTGTCGTAGCTGGAGAAGCCAGCCTTGCCGAGCGTATCGAAATCGCGATCCGCGAACTGCTGGCCATGCCTTCCGACCCTGCGAAGTTGTCGGCGGACGTGCGAGAGATGCGCGCGTTGATCGAAAAGGAAAAGCGGACGTCGAACCCGTTCGAAGTCAAGACCGTCAAGGGCGGCCTCGTTGACATCGAGTTCATTGCGCAATGGTGCATCCTGAGGTCGGGGGCAGGCGGCGTGGCGGGGCGTCCGACCGGAACCATCGAAATGCTGAAATCGGCGAAGGACGAACTTCCGCCGGCCGACCTCGATGCGCTGGTTTCCGCGTGCGAATTCTATTCCGGCGTCCAGCAGGTCCTGCGGCTGTGCCTGGACGAACCGTTCGAACCTTCCTCCGCTCCGCCGGGACTGGCCGCGATCGTCTGCGATTTGATCGACATGCCGGACATCCGCACCGTGGAAGGTGCGCTGAAGGAAGATCAGCGAATCGTGAGGGAAATCTTCAATCGCCTGCTTGCCTGAAAAAAATCCCCGGAACCCGAAGGTCCCGGGGCAGTCAGGGCAGTAGCTTGTGCGCGCGCAATCAGCGCTTGCGGTCCATTTCCTCGGCCAGGAATCCTTGCTCGCCGCTGCCGAGTCGCTTCTTCGGATCGAGCGGAAGGCGCAGCGAGACGATCGTGCCCACGCCTTCGCGCGAGCGGATCTTCATAGCGCCGCCATGCATTTCGGTGAGTGATCGGGAGATTGCCAAACCCAGGCCCGAACCCTTGTGGCTCTTGGTGAACTGGTTCTGCACCTGCTCGAAAGGGCGGCCGAGCCTGGCAAGCCCACGGGCCGAAATCCCGATGCCGTTGTCCTCGATTGTAATCAGTGCCGCGCCCGCGACCGTGCGCGC
>JBGSJA010000069.1:0-1612 GCA_041742235.1 Salaquimonas sp.
GGGTCACACCGACGCGTGTTGGCACCAGCTGGCGCATGAAGCCGAGCAGCGGCGCGATCGCGAGACTGACAATCAGGATGAGTTGCCATATTGCGGCTTCGAGCGGCGGCAGCGCCGACCAGGCGAGGATCGAACTGGCAACCCAGCCGAGCGGCGCCAGCGAGCGCCGCAGATTGTCGATCATCTTCAGCCTGCCGATACCGGTCACGCCGCTGGCCGGGCTGAAAATGAAGGGAAGAAGCTGCCAGTCGCCGCGCGCCCAACGGTGCTGGCGCGATACTTCCACCTGATAGCGGACCGGGAAGTCCTCGACGAATTCGACGTCCGTCACCAATGCGCAGCGCGCGTAGCTTCCTTCCAGAAGGTCGTGGCTGAGCACCGTGTTTTCGGCGATGCGCCCTTCCATCGTCATCTCGAATGCATCGACGTCGTAAAGGCCCTTGCCGGTGAACGAGCCTTCCCCGACAAGGTCCTGGTAGTAGTCCGAAACCGTGAACACGTAAGGGTCGAAGCCGCGGTTCGCCGAGAAGGTGCGCTGGAACGGCGACGCTTCCGCGCCTGTGGTCAGCGAAGGCGTCACGCGCGGCTGAAGGATAGAGTATCCCGAGACGACGCGCCCCTTGCGCCGGCTGAACACGGGACGGTTCAGGGGGTGGATCGCCTTGCCCACAAGCGCGGAAACGCTGAACAGCGGAAGGCGCGTGTCGGCGTCGAGGGTAAGCACATACTTGATGTTGTCCGGCAAGGGGTGTGAAGGGGTGAAGTAACTGGTGTCCTTGTCGCCCCGCAGCAGCAGGTTGAGCTCATGCAGCTTGCCGCGCTTGCGCTCCCAGCCCATCCAGACCCCTTCCTGCGGGTTGAATAGGCGCCTTCTGTGAAGGAAGAAAAACCGCCGGCCGGTATGCGCATAGGTTTGCGCGAGCCGGTCAATCTCCGATTGGGCATAGGCGAGGATTTCACGGTCTGGATCTGTGACTTCGCTGTCGGCATCGCGCCAGTCGCTGAGCAGCGCGAAATAGACCGCACCTTGCGAATTTGCGAGGTAATGCAGTTCAAGATTGCGAACGAGTTCATCAACCGTGTCGTGGTTCGAAATCAGGCAAGGTATCGCGACCAGCGTCTTGGCATGTTCGGGAACGCCATCCTTGAGCTCGTAGCCGGCAAGATGATCCGGCTTGAGCAGCAGGGTAGCGATGCTCTGGACAAAAGCCGCCGCGGCCTCCGAGGCGGGCAGGGCGATCAGCACGAGAAGCGGCAGGATCGCCGCCGTCGAAATGCTGTGTGAAACGAGATATGCGGCGCCAAGCGCGATGAACACCGCCGTCATCAGGAAGTTCGGCATTGCGGCGCCCAACCATCCCCATGAGCGATAGCGCCGAAGCAACCCCGAACCCAGCGGCGCCCGGCTGCCGGCCGCCTTGCGGAATTCCGGCTTGCCGTTGCCGACAAGGTAAAAACCGATATCGGTACGCGGATCGTTGATGCCTTCGAGCTTTCGCCGCTCGCGCTGCGCCAGTTCAATGGCGATCTGGGCAATATCCGTTTCGCTTTTGTCAGAGCGGCGCGCCATCGACTCGATGGAAACGCGGTAGCGGTTGCGCGTCTGGCTGTC
>JBGSJA010000070.1:0-1982 GCA_041742235.1 Salaquimonas sp.
GTCTTTGCCGCTGGCGCGCTTGGCGCATTGTCGGAGGTCTGGGGCGAACTTGCCCTCGCCTCTGGCGCGGCCGAGCGTTTGTCCGAACTCCTGGACGAAAAGCCTGCCATCGCTGCCCCGGCCAATCCCGAGCCGCTGCCCTCGCCTTCGCGCGGCGAGATTGCGTTTGACGAGGTTTCCTTCAAATATCCGGCCCGCCCGGACGTGCCTGCTCTCAACGAAGTCAGCTTCACCATTGTACCGGGCGAGGCGGTGGCGATCGTCGGCCCGTCGGGCGCGGGCAAGAGCACGATCTTTTCCCTGATTTTGCGTTTCTACGACCCGCAGGCAGGCACGATCCGTTTCGACGGCATCGACATTCGCAAGGTCGATCCGCAGGAGTTGCGCCGCCGCTTAGCCATGGTGCCGCAGGACACGGCGATCTTTGCTGCCTCGGCAATGGAAAACATCCTGTTCGGCCGTCCGCAGGCGAGTCGCGAGGAGGTGATCGCAGCCGCGCGCGCCGCCCATGCCGATGCCTTCATCACCGCTCTGCCGCAAGGCTACGACACGCCACTGGGCGAGCGGGGCGTCACCCTGTCCGGCGGCCAGCGCCAGCGCATTGCGATAGCCCGCGCGATTTTGAAGGACGCGCCGGTCCTCATTCTCGACGAGGCCACCAGCGCGCTCGATGCCGAAAGCGAACGGCTTGTGCAGGATGCGTTGGAAAGCCTGATGCAGAGCCGCACCACCATCGTGATCGCGCACCGTTTGGCGACCGTGCTCAAGGCCGATCGCATCCTGGTTCTCGACAATGGCGCAATCGTCGAACAGGGCACGCATGCGGCCCTGGTGAAAAAGGGCGGCGTCTACGCCCGCCTCGCCCGCCTGCAATTCGATGCGGGCCGGGAGGCTTTCAGGGCCGCCGAGTAGCTACCCTGCTGCCCGCCCCGCCGCACGGCCGGAAAAGATGCAGCCGCCCAGAAACGTGCCTTCCAGCGCATTGTAGCCGTGATAGCCGCCGCCGCCGAAGCCGGCCGCCTCGCCCGCTGCGAACAGTCTAGGCACGGCAGCGCCGTCTTCGCCCAGTACCCGCGACGACAAATCCGTTTCGATGCCGCCCAGTGTCTTGCGCGTGAGGATGTGCAGCCGCACGGCGATGAGCGGGCCGTTTGCCGGATCGAGGATCTGGTGCGGAGTGGCGGTGCGGATGAGCTTGTCGCCGAGATATTGACGGGCCTGCCGGATGGCAATGATCTGCGCGTCCTTGGCAAAGGGATTGTCGAGCTCGCGGTCCCGCGCCTCGATCTGCATCTTCAGCCGGTCGTGGTCGATCAGATTGCCACCGGCAAGCTGGTTCATGCCCTCCACCAGCGCAGCAAGGTTGTCGCGCACGATGAAATCCTCGCCCTTCTCCTTGAGGGCTTCAACCGGCGGCGGCGCAGCCTTGTTGGCGACCCGGCTCTTGAACACTTCCGACCATTTGCCGGAGGTGAAGTCCGGGTTCTGCTCGGAGCCGGAAAGCGCGAATTCCTTCTTGATGATCTTCTGCGTCAGCACGAACCAGGAATAGTCATGCCCGGTTGAAAGGATGTGCTTCAAGGTCGCGAGCGTGTCGAAGCCGGGCAGGCAAGGCGAAGGCAGGCGCTCGCCTCTTGCATCGAACCACATGGACGAGGGTCCGGGCAGGATGCGAATGCCGTGGGCGGGCCAGATCGGCGCCCAGTTCTTCACGCCCTCGGTATAGTGCCACATCCGGTCGGTGTTGATGAGCCGCGCGCCTGCATCCCTGGCGACATCGATCATCAGCCCGTCGACATGGTGCGGCACGCCGCAGACCATCTCGGCCGGCGGCTCGCCGAGGCGCTCGCGCGGCCAGTTGCGTTTCACCAGCTCCAGATTGCCGCCAATGCCGCCAGACGTGACGATGACGGCGCCGGCCGAAAGCTCGAATTCGCCCGCGACCTCGCGGCTGCTTTGCTGGCCGCGCTCCACGTTCGTGG
>JBGSJA010000071.1:0-9961 GCA_041742235.1 Salaquimonas sp.
TCAGGCCATGCGATCCACGACAACTTTGCCTTTCGCCGCGCTGCGGTTTCAGCACGCCGCCTCGCGGCGCGCAATGCATGCATCGTCGCCCTCGGCATTCCGCCCGAACATCCAGAAACCAATTGCGGCTATCTTCGCACCGGAGCGCCGATCCTTGGCGAACCCGGCCTGCTGCTCGAGTCCATTGTCGAGCGGCCTTCGCCAGAACTGGCCGCAAGGCTGATCCGCACTCCCGGCGTCTTTTGGAACTCCGGCATATTCTTGTTCGACCGCGACATCGCCCGCACCGAAATCGAAAACCACGCGGCGGCGTTTGCACGGCAGGCACATAAGGCTTCGGCCGGCGGAAAGTGGGACGGCAACGTCTTCATGCCGGGCGCCGGATCGTTCGAGACCAATGCAGGGCTATCGTTCGAAGAGGCCGTGCTGTCGAAAACCGGTCGCGCCGCTGTCACGCCCGGTGATCCGGGCTGGTCGGATCTGGCCAACTGGAAAGCCGTGTGGGAAAACGCCCCGCAAGATTCCAACCGCAACGTCGTTTCCGGCCGCGCCTATTGCATCGACACCACCAATTCCATGGCGCTGACCGATGGGCCGGTCATCGGCGTCGCGGGCCTTGACGACGTCGTTGTCGTGGCAAGCCGCGATGCCGTTCTCGTAGCCTCACGCACCGACGCCGACACCGTCGAAAGGCTGGTCGACGAGATGCGCGCCGACGGCGTGACCGAGATTTTCAACCATTCCCGCCAGACACGGCAATGGGGCACTGTCGAGAACGTCGATCTCGGCCGGAACCATCAGGTCCGCCGCGTGACCGTCAATGCAGGCGAGAGCCTGCCGTCGCAATATCATCATCACCGCAACGAGCATTGGGTCGTGGTGGCCGGACTGGCGACCGTGACGCTCGACAATCACGTGATGATGCTGGGCCCGTGCCAGCAGGTCTTCATCCCGCAGGGCGCGATGCACCGGCTGGAAAATCTCTCCCACGAAACGCTGGAACTCATCGAGATCCGCTACGGCCACTATATCGGCGAGGATGACGTGGTTCTGGCCGACACCTCTAGCGAATACCCGGCCTCGCGCAAGCCTGGTCAACTGGCAAGCGTGGCATAAGGAAAACCCATGAACACGATCTTCATTTTCGATCTCGACGGAACCCTGGTACGGCCATCACAGGCGATGGATGCCGGCTTCGCGCGCTACCTTCGCAAGTTCATGGAAGACAACACCGCCTATGTTGTGTCGGGCGGCAGCTTCGGCCAGATCGAGAAGCAGCTTCCGGTGGAAGTTCTCGAGGCTTGCACCGGCGTCTTTGCCAACAATGGCGCCGAGTTCATGGCTGCCGGCCGGCTTGTCTACAGCAAGCAGCACGATTTCCACCCGCTGCTGCACGTTGCCTGCGAGACCTTCGTCGACACAAGCTGGTACCCGGCGCGCCGTGGCCGCCATATCGAAGAATTGCCCGGCATGCTGGTGGTCTCCGCGATCGGCGCCAACGCCAATGAACTGGACCAGCGCCGCTACCGGAAATGGGACGAGACTGCCGGAGAGCGGGCGCATCTGGTGCGTTCGATCAACAATAGCGGCCTGGGATACGAGGCGCGCATTTGCGGCGACGCCTCCGTCACGATTGCGCCGCGCGGCTGGAACAAGGCAGTCGCGTGCGAGGAGGTCATGCGCCGCCATCCGGGCGCATCCCTGCGCCTTTACGCGGACCGCATCTCAATGGGTCAGGCGGATCAATTCATGGCGTCGGCGCTCGTGGCGGCCGGACATCGCGACGGCGTCTGCGAAGTTGAAGGCTACCACGATACCTGGAGCCGTCTTGTACAGCTTGAACCAACCGATACACGCCGCGAGGGGCTAAACGCGGCGTGACGTGCGTGGCCGGCTTCCACGGGCCGGCCATGCGGGGCAGGAGCGTCGCGGCAGGGGCTTGGCCGCGACGCTTCAAGCCGCCTGCCATGCATCGCGCTTGCGGTAGATCGTCGAAGGACTGATTTCCAGCGCCTGCGAAGCCTTGAGGATGTTGTCGCCATTGCGGCGGATTGCTTCCTCGATGATCTGACGTTCTATCACATGGAAAGGCTGAGTCAGATCGACCGACATCCTGGGGCCGGATTCCGCGGCATGCGGCACGCTCGCGGTATCGCGCCGCACCGCCTGCAGGGAAAGGCTGCGCAAATCTCCTCCTATCGCCAGCATGGGCCCGTCGATGAACGGCCCGTCGTTGAGGATCACCGCCTTGCGGATCACATTCTGCAATTCGCGCACATTGCCCGGCCATGAATAGGCCAGCATCATGCCCTCGGCATCCGGCGAGAATCCTTGAAAACGCTTGCCTTCCTCCGCGGCCATGGCCTCGAGAAAGCGGTGCGCGATCTTCAGCACGTCGTCTTCGCGTTCGCGCAAGGGCGGCATTTCCACCGGCACCACGAATAACCGGTAATAGAGGTCTTCGCGGAACCGGCCTTCCTGCACCTCCTGTAGCGGATTGCGGTTGGTGGCGCAGACGATGCGAACATCGACCCGGGCCGCGCGGTCGCTGCCGACCTTCTGCACGGTGCCGGTCTGCAGGAACCGCAGGAGCTTGGCCTGCAAATTGATGTCCATCTCGCAGATTTCGTCGAGAAATAGCGTACCCCCGTCGGCGGCCACCGCCGCACCCTCCCGGTCAGAGGTCGCGCCGGTGAAAGCGCCCTTCAGGTGGCCGAAGATTTCCGATTCCATCAAGTCCTTGGGAATGGCCGCGCAGTTCAGCGCGACAAAGCGGCCGTTTCGCCTTGCGCTGGCATTGTGGATAGCATTGGCGCAGACCTCCTTGCCCGTGCCGCTTTCGCCCAGGATGAATACGCTGGCATTCGATTTTGCCACCGCATCGATGGTGCGGAAAACCGCGATCATCGGAAGGCTCGAGCCGATGAAGCCGTGCCGGCCATCATCTCCGTAGCCTTGCCGGATCTGGTTTACCACCTGCTGGAGCTTGGTGCGCTCCAGCGCGTTGCGCATGGTCGTCACCAGGCGCTCCTCGGAGGCCGGCTTGACGATGAAGTCATACGCGCCGAGCCGCATAGCCTCGACCGCGTTGTTGATCGAACCTGACGCGGTGACGACCACGACCGCGACATCCAGTCCCTCGCGCTGAACCTCCTTGAGAATCTCGATGCCGTTCGTGTCGGGAAGCTGCAAGTCGAGCAGCACCGCCCTGCACCGGCCCGAGCGGATAAGCTCAAGTCCCTCCGCGCCGGTTTGCGCATGGATGGTCTCTATGCCCTTGCGGTCGAGCCAGGCCCGGAAGACCATGGCTATCGTCATCGTGTCCTCGATGACGAGGACGCAGTCTGAACGTGAGGTCATTGTGCCCGCGCGGCCTCCATGTTGCCTTTTCCATATTGAGCGGCGACCGCCAGGAGAAGTTCGGCGGAACGCGCCTGCAATCCTGCCACCACCTCGTTGCTGATCGACCCCGGGCCCTCGCGCACCGCGTCGTTGAGCTGTGTAGCAAGCCTTTCTACCGCCGACGCCCCGACTGCCCCCGCCACGCCCTTCAGCGCGTGCGTTGCCCGCTCCATCGCCTCGAGATCGTTGTTGCGCGCCGCTGCAAGGGCCATCGATGCGTTGGCCGCGATGTCGGCCTGCACCCGATCGATGAACAGGTCGCGCTCGGCGCCTGAAAAGCTTTCGATGATGCCGTCGAACACGCCCGGTTCGAGCGGAGCCTCGACCGTCCCGCCGGCCAGGCCCACGCAGGCGGAAATCGCGCGCACGAGATCGGCGCGCGATACCGGCTTTGTGAGATATTCCGAAGCGCCGGCAGCCATCGCCCGGGACCGGTCTTCGGGAAAGGCATAGGCCGACATCATGATGACCGGCAGGTTCCGGGAGCGCCCTTCCATCTGTCGGATCGCCAGCGTGGCGGTAATGCCGTCCATGCCGGGCATGGAAACGTCCATCAACACGGCGTCATATTGTTGCGCGCGGATGGCTGAAAGCGCCTTCTCCCCGTCGCCTGCGATGTCGACCTGAACGCCAACCAATTCGAGGTTGCGGCGGATCAGGAACTGGTTGGTCAGATTGTCCTCGACGGCCAGCACGCGCAGGCCGGCGAGTTGGCCGGGCGAGACAACGCTTTCAGGGCGATGCTCAAGGCTGCGGCGCTCCGCCATTGCCTTGAGCGGCAGTTCGAACCAGAAAGTCGAGCCTTGGTGCTCGATGCTGTGGAAACCGATTTCTCCGCCCATGGCCGCAACCAGCCGCCGGCAGATCGCAAGGCCGAGGCCGGTTCCAGACTGGCGCGCATCGTCCTGAGCTCCCAGCGTCTCGAACTCGCGGAAGACAAGGTGATGCCGGGATGGATCGATACCCCGGCCGCTGTCGCGTACCACGAACCGGATGCGCGGCGCATCCGGCGAACCATGGTCGGTGACGCTGATGGCAACGGTGCCCTTGTCGGTGAATTTCACCGCGTTGGTTGCAGGGTTGAGAAGGATCTGGCGGATCCTGCCCTGGTCACCCAGAAGCAATTGCGGCAGAGGCCCATCCATTTCGGCCTTGAGCGCCAGATACTTTTCAGCGGCGAGCGGCTGGACCAGCGAAACGACGCCGTCGATCAACCGCGCCAGTTCAAACGGCTCAGGCACGATGCTGAGCTTTCCTTCATCGAGTTTCGAAAAATCGAGAATATCGTTGATGATCTGCAGCAGGGCCGAACCCGAACCCTGCGCCACCTTTATGAGTTCGGCGCGATCGCGCTCGTCGCCTGCAGTCGAAAGCATCTCCAGAATGCCCAGCAACCCGTGCAGCGGCGTGCGCACTTCATGGCTCATCATAGCAAGAAAGCTGGCCTTTGCGCGGTTGGCAAACTCGGCGCGTTCCTTGGCGGCCATCAGCTGGCTCTGATCCTCCTTGCGCGCCCTTGCATCCCGCATGAAGCCGGCAAAGCGCTGCTTTCCACCGGAGACGAAGGAACTTATCGAAAGGTCGATGGCGACAGGCCTGCCCTCACGATCACGGCCTTCGCTCTCGAACGTGCAGCCAATGATCGCGCTCGTGCCGGTTAGCAGATAATTGCGAACGCCGTTTGCCAGGGATTCAGCGTCCGCCGGCGACATCAGCATGGCGGCTGACTTGCCGACCAGTTCGATTTCACCATAACCGAACAGCGCTGCCATCGCCGGATTTGCCCGCTCGATGACGCCCGTGTCGTCGGTTATGACGATTGCATCGATCGAACTGCGCAGCAATTCCTCGTGCTGCGCCACATGCTCCTCGGCCTTGCGGTTGGCTTCTTCAAGTTCGCTGACATGCGCGGCGCTGCCAAGGATCTCGCGGGCGCGAGACATTGCGACCATCAGCGCCACCAGCATCGCGGCAAATCCCATGCCCATCTGGACCGCGCCGCTCAAGGCTGCTTGCGGGCTGGATGCGGCGACAGCCAGGACCAGCACGCACCAGCCGCAAAGTACGGTAAGGCCCGCCACGGCAACCGTGACCGGGTCGAAGCGCAGGACCCTGATCCCGACGAAAACCACCAGGAAGATCAGTGTCGGCGTCGTGAATGTCGTCTCAAGGGGCAAGTTGTTTGCAATCGAGGATGAAATGACGAGGGCAAAAATCAACGCACCGTCGGTAACGGTCAGCAGATGCAACTTAAAATTGTGTTGGTTAATTTTGCGTGAAAACCTGATGCGCAAAAGGCTCGAGACCAGGATGGTTCCGGCAATTATCGCAGCCGGTCCGCTGAACGCGCCATGCTCTGCCGACGCCGATTCATAGAGGTGAAAGAAAAGCGCGATCATCGCCATCAAGGCTTGAAACAGCGCGATTTGCCTCTCGCCTTGCCGGTCATTATCGGCGAGGATTGCTTGAAGTCTTTTTTTCATTGCAGTTTTCTCTGGGGGCGTAACGACAAGTTGCCACAAACAATTGGGAATTCCGCTAATGGTGTAGTTCCACTTTTATACAATTGGCGAATTGCGACTGTGCGGCAGGTGGACGAAGCAAGGAGAGCGAAATGGCGGCCATCCCCCCAATATGCGATTTTGGCTGGAAGGCGCCCGATGCGGTGCTGCCCGGCACAGACGGGAAAACCCATTCGGTTCTTGGACAGGCAGGCGCCAATGGTTTGGTCGTCGCCTTCATCTGCAACCACTGCCCCTATGTAAAGGCTGTGATCGACCGCATGGTTCGCGACGCCAACGACCTCCGGGCTCACGGTATCGGTTTCGTCGCCATCTGCTCGAACGACGCCAAGGCGTACCCTGAGGATTCATTCACCAAGATGAAGGAGTTTGCCCGCGCGCATGCCTTCACCTTCCCCTACCTTCACGATGAAACACAGGCCGTGGCGCGCGAATGGGACGCCGTGTGCACGCCGGATTTCTTCGGCTTCAACAACAGGGGTGAACTGCAGTATCGCGGCAGGCTGGATGCATCGCGCAAGGAAGCCGCGCCGGCCGATACACCGCGCGACCTGCTCAACGCCATGGTCGAAGTCGCCAGAACCGGAAAAGGCCCGCGCGACCAGGTGGCCTCGATGGGCTGTTCGATCAAATGGAAGGACTGACGGACTAACCGGCCGTCCGGCGGCCTGCAATGGTTTCCCGATAGAAGACATACAGTCCGGACGCAGCAATCAGCGCGATGCCGAACCATGCTACCGGCGCGGGCCAGGTGCCGAAGAAGATCACGCCGAACACGATAGCCATCGGCATCGAGACATATTCGAAAGGCGCAACCAGTCCCGCATCCGCCGTCCGGTAGGCTTGTGCAAGGAAATAGCCGGCAAAGGATACGATCACGCCGATCGCCAGCAGCACCAGCCAGTCGCTCGCAGGCGGCCAGATCCAGGCCCGCAACAGGAATTCGACGCTGGGGTCCGCCGAGCCTGAAAGTGAACCGTCGCCAAAGGCAAGGCCGACCGCCGCGGAAAAAACGATGAACGCCACCTGCATGTAGAACGACATGGTCGATGCCTTTTCCCTCAGGCCCACCATGCGCGTCATCACTTGAAGCAGGCCATAACAGGCCGCGGAAATCAGCGGAAGAATCGAGGCCGGCTGGAAGGCTTCGGCCCCAGGGCGCACTACCAGCAGCACGCCGATGAGCCCCGCAAAAACCGCCGACCACCGGCGCGGCCCGACATGTTCGCCCAGCAGCAAAGCGGAAAGCGCGGTGATCACCAGCGGCGCGAAAAAATAGATCGCCGTGGCATCTCCCAGCGGCAGCGTCGCAAGGCTGAGATAGAAGGTCATGTTGGCGATGACCACCAGAACAGCTCGCAGGAGATGGAACTTCCAGCGCGGCGTGCGAAGCGCGAAGCCGCCTTCCAGGGGCATCAGCACGAGCAAGGTTATCAACGCCGAGATGATGCCGCGTATGAAAGTGATCTCATGCAGTGGATAACCGCCGCTGAGCGACTTGATCATGGTGTCGTGTACGACAAAACCAAGTGCCCCGGCGACGATGAAAAGGATCGCCAGGAGGTTGGTCCTGCGCACATCGGGTAATGCGCCTTGCATTTCGGAAACTCCTCAAGGCGGCATTCCGTCCACGGTTTTCATTCGGAAAGCAATTGCAAAAAAGCGCCGTACCCGGACTTGACCCTGCCGGAGCCGGCAGATACGCCCGGCGCTCCGCCAGGAGTTTTCTCAATGCCAATCGATTTCGACCGCATCATCGACCGCCGCCGCACCCGAAGCTACAAATGGGACCGGATGAGCCAGTCGATCGGCCTCGATGCGCCCGACGCCATCCCGATGTGGGTCGCCGACATGGACTTCGAGGCGCCGCTCGCGGTCAGGGAAGCGCTGCATCGCGCCGTCGACCACGGCATCTACGGCTATGGCGATACCGACGAACCCTGGCGAAAGGCATGCGCCGGATGGCTGAAGCGCCGCCACGGCATGGATGTCGATCCCGAATGGATCAGCCATACGCCGGGAGTGGTCTCCGCGCTCGGCCTCATCCTGCAGGCGGTCAGCGAACCGGGGGACGATGTCATCGTCTTCTCTCCGGCCTATCACGCCTTCCATCGCATCATCGAGGCGAATGGCCGGCGCATCCACAATGTGCCCCTGCTCATCGAGCAGGGCATGCATCGCATGGATTTCGACCGGGCAAAGGCCGAGCTTACGCCGCGCGACAAGGTGGTGTTCTTCTGCTCGCCGCACAATCCCGGCGGCCGCGTCTGGGAGCGCGAGGAAATCGTCGCGGTCGCGCAGTTTTGCGAGGACAACGATCTCATCCTCGTTTCCGACGAAATCCACAACGACCTCGTCTTTCCCGGCGCAAAGCACATCCCGACGGCAATTGCCGCGCCCTTCGTGGCGGACCGGCTGATCACCTGCGTCGCGGCGACCAAGACCTTCAACCTCGCCGGCGCCCATATCGGCGCGACGATCGCTTCCAACCCGCAGCTGCGCCGCAAGATCGAGGCCCGCATCGGCGCATGCGGCCTGACCGGCTTCGAGATCTTCGGCCTGATCGCCACCGAGACAGCATGGCGCGAGGGCGATGAATGGCTGGATGCGCTCATTCCCTATCTCGACGCCAACCGCCGCGCCTTCGACGCCGGCATTGTCAGAGCCATCCCCGGCGCAAGGTCGATGCCGCTGCAGGCCACCTACCTTGCCTGGGTGGATCTCGAAGGCACCGGCCTTTCGCGCGAGGATTTCAACGACCGTATCGCCCACCGAGCCCGTGTCGGCGTCTCGCCCGGCCCCAGTTTCGGTCCCGGAGGGGAAATGCATGCCCGCTTCAACTTTGCAATGCCGCGCGCGCTGATGGACGAGGCGCTTGCCCGGCTGGCGGATGCGTTCGCGGACCTGAAATAACTCAGGCAATCCGCGGCCAGGTGTCAGACAGGCGGTAGCCCGCCGGCCACGGATCGTCCGGGTCAAGCAGATGCTGGTGCGTGCCGGTGATCCACGCCCGCCCCTCGATGCGCGGAATCACCGCCGGACGCCCGGCAATGCTCGTCTCCTCGACGATGCTGGCGAAGAAATGCGAACCGAGCACCGATTCCGCCTCGTAGATCTCGCCCTTGCCGATCTGCCCGCGCGCGTGCAGCACGGCGAGCCGCGCCGAGCAGCCGGTACCGGTCGGCGAGCGGTCGAGCTTTGCCGGCTTGATCGCCACTGTGTTCTTGCCGCGCCATCCGGCCGGCGTCTTCGTCAGCGGCCCGGCGAACTGGCAGAACGAAATGTGGTCCCAGGCCTGCAGCGGATGCTGGAAGCCGAGTTGCTCGTTCGCCGCATTGGTGATGCGTGCGCCCAGCGCGGCAAGGTCCGCAGCCTCGTCGGGCGAGATGGAAAAACCCAATGCCCGCGCATCGGTAATGACGAAGGCATCGCCGCCAAAGGCCGTGTCGATGGTGATCGTGCCCAGCCCCGCAACTTCCAGCCTTTCCGAAAGCTTGTCGGCAAAGGAGGGCACATTGTTGAACGCCACCGACTGAACCTTGCCGAAGCGGCAGCGCGCCTCCACCGACACCAGTCCCGCCGGCACCTCGATGGTCAGCTTCGTCACCGGCTCCACCATCGGCAGGATGCCCGTTTCCAGCAGCACCGTGACGACGCAGATTGTGTTCGACCCGGACATGGGCGGCGTATCCTCCGGCTCCATGATGAGGAAGGCCGCGTCGGCCTTGCGATCCTTCGGCGGCACCAGCAGGTTGAAGTGCCGGAATACCCCGCCGCGCGGTTCATTGAGCATGAAGTTGCGCAGCGTCTGGTCCCGCGCAAGGAAGTCGCGCTGCTCGTACAGCGTTTCGCCGGGCGGTGGCATCACCCCGCCCACGATCACGTCGCCGACCTCGCCCTCGCAATGGCAGCTCACGGTGTGGATGATCGACTTGCTGCGCATCGCTTTCCCCTGCCCGCCCGTCAGGCGGCGTGGCTGCCCTTGTCCGCCTTCGCCGCCGCGCGGTCCCGCGCCTTGCGCGCTTCCTTCTGCGCCC
>JBGSJA010000072.1:0-6830 GCA_041742235.1 Salaquimonas sp.
GACACGCGGTCATAGGGAAGGCAATCCCACCCCGGCAGGGTGATTGCCTCAAGCCCCGGCGCGTGAAAGGCCAGCGCCGATTCCAGCACCGAGAGCTCCTGCCCATCGCTTGCCGCGTAGACGAGACCCTTGCGGCCGGCAGTCCAGGCGCCGAAGGCGAGCCTGGCAATGATTTCGCCCTTGAAGCCGTCCGGCACGCCGGCAAGCGTGACGGCTAGGTCGCCATCGGCTAGGTCTGGAAAGGCTGGCAATTCGAACTTCATGGCGATCAGGAAACGCTCGCGGCCTGATGCGCGGCTATGGCGTCGAACAAGGGTGTGCGCACATGCGCGGGCGCGGGAATCTCCCCGGTGAACCAGGTCAGAAGATCGCGGTCCGATTCCTCCATCAGCGCCTCGAGCGTGTCCAGCCCGGCATCGTCCAGCGTCGCGAGATGCGCAGCGGCAAAACCGCCAAGGATGATGTCCATTTCCTTGATGCCGCGATGGCAGGCCCGGTAAAGCAATTGCTTGCGCCGCGCGTCGAGTTGCGCCGTTTCAAAATGTTGCATTCCGGGTGTTCCGCCTTCGTTTCGTCCTGCGGTCAGGTGGCTGTCTATAGTGCGCCACAAGCGGAAGGGAAAGACCTTGCGGCCGCGCCGCCATGCAACATGGCATTTGCGTCCCGCTTTGGCTAAACCTTGACCATGCGCCCGGAAATCCTCAACCCGCTATTTGCTCCCGTCTCGATCCTTGAGGGCGTGGGGCCGAAACTTGAAAAAACGCTGACGCGCTTGCTGCGGGGTTCGGAACATGGCGAACCGGCGCGGGTCGCGGATCTTCTGTTCCACCTGCCACACACGGTCATTGATCGCCGCAACCAGCCAGGCATCGCGCTTGCCCCCAATGGCGCAATCGTCACGCTGAAGGTTCGGGTGGACCGGCACCACCCCGCCCCGCGCGGCAACAGGCGGGTGCCATCACGCATTTTTGTCCATGACGACACGGGCGAGATGGCGCTTGTGTTCTTCAATGCGAGCTTCGATTGGGTGGCAAAAAGCCTGCCGGTGGGCGAGACCCGCTATATCTCTGGCAAGGTGGACTGGTTCAACGGCCGGCCAAGCATGGTGCATCCCGACCATGTGGTGGACGAGCAAGGCTTTGCAGCGTTGCCGCTGGTGGAGCCGGTCTATCCTCTGACCGGCGGGCTGTCGTTGAAACTGGTGCAGAAGGCCGTGCGTGCGGCGCTTGCGCGGCTTCCCGACCTGCCGGAATGGACCGATCCGGCAATCATCCGGCGCGAGGGCTGGCCGTCCATTCGCGATGCGCTGGCGCAAGTACATGCGCCGCGCGACACGCTCGACCTCGACCCGCTTTCGCCTGCCCGCAAGCGCCTTGCCCATGACGAGTTCCTCTCCGGCCAGCTCGCTCTGGCGCTGATGCGCGAGCGCATGCGCCGCTCGGCCGGCAAGGCACGCAAACCGACCGGCGTGCTTGCAGCAAAGATCGAGGCCGCGTTCGGAAGGACGCTGACGCCATCGCAACGCCAGTCGATCGGTGAAATCATCGGCGATCTCTGCAAGCCGGACAGGATGCTGCGCCTTCTCCAGGGCGATGTCGGTTCCGGCAAGACGATTGTCGCCCTTATTGCCCTCGCATCGGTGGTGGAAGATAGCGGACAGGGTGCGTTGATGGCGCCGACCGAAATCCTTGCCCGCCAGCATCACGCGACGCTGACGCCGCTTTGCCAGGCGGCAGGCATCAAGCTGGCGGTGCTTACCGGGCGCGAAAAGGGCCGTGAGCGCGAAGCGGTCCTTGCCGGACTGGCAGACGGCGGCATCGACATCCTGGTCGGCACGCACGCACTTTTCCAGGGGCCGGTTGCCTTCAAGGATCTGGCGCTGGCCGTGATCGACGAACAGCACCGCTTCGGTGTTCACCAACGCCTGGCGCTGGGCGACAAGGGCGGCGCCACCGATATTCTGGTCATGACCGCGACGCCAATCCCGCGAACGCTGGTACTCTCCTATTTCGGCGACATGGATGTGTCGAAGCTGACGGACAAGCCGGCGGGAAGGCAGTCGATCAAGACGACGGCAATGCCGTTGTCACGGATCGACGAACTCCTTGGACATGTCGAGGGGGCGCTTGCGCGCGGCGAAAAGCTCTACTGGCTATGCCCGCTGGTCGAGGAGAGCGAGGAGATCGATGCAACATCGGCGGAAGACCGCTACCGCGATCTTGCCGATCGCTTCGGCGCCAAGGTCGGCATCGTGCACGGGCGCATGTCGGCGGCCGAAAAGGACGAGGCGATGGAAGCCTTCCGCGCCGGGCGCACCCGCCTGCTCGTGGCGACGACGGTAATCGAGGTCGGCGTCGATGTGCCGGACGCCACGATCATGGTGATCGAGCATGCCGAGCGCTTCGGCCTGGCGCAGATGCACCAGCTTCGCGGTCGGGTCGGGCGCGGCGACAAGCCGTCGAGCTGCATCCTGCTCTACAAGGGCCCGCTGGGCGAGACGGCGCAAGCGCGCCTGACGATCATGCGCGAGACCGAGGATGGATTCCGCATTGCGGAGGAAGATTTGAAGTTGCGCGGCGAGGGCGAAGTGCTTGGTACCCGCCAGTCAGGCATGCCGGGCTTCAACCTCGCCGATCCGCAAGTGCATGCGGACCTTCTTGAACTGGCGCGTGACGAGGCGCGTCTGGTGATTGCCACCGATCCGGCGCTCAGGGGCGACAGGGGCGAGGCGCTGCGTACACTGCTCTACCTGTTCGGACAGGACCAGGCTGTCAGGCTGATTGCCGCCGGCTGACCTTTGGCTTGCCCTTGGCGGCCGCGGATGGCGACTTGCGCTTGCCCGCTGCCGACTTCGGCTTTGCTGGCCCTTCGGTTTCAAAAGCGGCCAACGCTTCCTCTATCGTTTCACCTTCCTGCAGGGGCTTGCCCTTTTCCGCGAGCGCCGCGAGCTTCGCCTGCGATTCCTCCGGCGTCACCAATCCGGCCGAGATGATCAGCTTTGCCCCGTCCTCGATGCTCATATCGAGCAGCAATACGTCCTTGCGCGGCACGAACAGAAGGAAGCCGGATGTCGGGTTGGGCGTGGTGGCAAGGAAGACGCTTAACGTATCAATGTCGGACCGGCTCAGGACTGCATTGACCTCGCCCTTGGTTTCCGTCGCCACGAAGACCAGCGCCCAGATGCCTTTCCTGGGGTATTCGACAAGGCCACAGGTTTTGAAGGATGTGTTGGAGTTCGAAAGTACTGTCTCAAATATCTGCTTCAAGCCGTTGTAAAGACTGCGTACGACCGGCATCCGCCCGAGCATGCGCTCGCCAAATCCGACCACAGACCGCCCGATGATGTTCGCTGTCAGGAAGCCGATCAGCGTGATGGCGAATATTGCTATCAAGAGCCCGACGCCGGGAATGTCGAACGGCAGGTATGTCTCGGGATTGTAGACCGCCGGGATGTAGGGAATGACCCAGGAATCCACCCACTGCACGAAGGTCCAGATCAGCCAGGCAGTAATGGCAAGCGGTGCGACCACAATGACCCCGGTCAGGAAATAGTTCCTGAGCCGGGTCAGGCCTGATCCGGAATGTGGCGTATTGGACATGGCGTTCTTTCGGGTATCGACACCCAACATATAGAGGCCCGCGGGCGCGGCGCAATCGGCAATACGCGCCTGCCCTCACTCCACCGTGACGGACTTCGCAAGATTGCGCGGCTGGTCGACATCCGTGCCCATGATCACTGCGGTATGATAAGCGAGCATCTGCACCGGCATGGCATATACGATCGGTGCGATGAAGGACGGCACGTCCGGCATGATCAGCGTGTGCTCGGCGTTGATGCCCGCCTCTTCCGCGCCGCGCTGGTCGGTGATGAGGATGATCCGCCCGCCGCGCGCCGACACTTCCTGCATGTTGGATACGGTCTTTTCGAAGATGTGGTCATGCGGCGCGATCACGACGACAGGCATGGTCTCGTCGATCAACGCGATCGGACCGTGCTTGAGTTCGCCGGCGGCATATCCTTCGGCATGGATGTAGGAGATTTCCTTGAGTTTCAGCGCACCTTCCAGCGCCAGCGGATAGTTCGTGTCGCGGCCCAGGTAAAGAACGTGCCGTACCTTCGCGAGATCCTGCGCGATCTTCTCGATTGCGCCTTCGAGCTTCAGCGCCTGGTTGGCGAGCCGCGGAGCTTCGGTCAGTGCCTGCACGAAAGCCGCCTCGGCCTTTTCGTCAATCACGCCACGAGCCTTGCCAGCCGCCAGCACCAGCGCCGCAAGTACCGAAAGCTGGCATGTGAACGCCTTGGTCGAGGCAACGCCGATTTCCGGGCCGGCAAGCGTCGGGAACACGGTGCCGGACTCGCGGGCGATTGTCGATTCGCGGACATTGACGATTGCGCCGATGTGCTGGCCCTGCGCCTTGCAGTATCGCAGCGAGGCAAGCGTGTCGGCCGTCTCCCCAGACTGCGAGACGAAGAGTGCCAGGCCACTTTTGGGTAGTGGCATTTCGCGATACCGGAACTCCGAAGCGACATCGATGTCGACCGGCAGGCGGGCGTGGCGCTCGAACCAGTATTTTGAAACGAGGCCCGCCAGATAGGCCGTGCCGCAGGCTGAAATCGTGACGCGCTCGAGGTCGGCGAAGTTGAAGGGCAGCCCCTCGGCGGCGGTCACCTTTTGCGCGGCAAAGTCGACATAGTTCGAAAGCGTGTGCGAAATCACTTCCGGCTGCTCGTAGATTTCCTTGAGCATGAAATGCCGGTGGTTGCCCTTGTCCACCAGCAGGCTGGAGCCGATTGATTTTTGCATCTGGCGCTTTACCGGGTTGCCGGCGACATCGAAAATTTCGGCGCCCTCCCGGGTGATCACGCACCAGTCGCCGTCTTCCAGATAGGTGATGGCATTGGTGAAGGGCGCGAGCGCTATGGCGTCAGAACCCAGGAACATCTCGCCGGTTCCATGACCGACGGCAAGCGGCGGGCCGTTGCGCGCGCCAATGAGCAGATTGTCCTCGCCGCCAAACAGGATTGCCAGCGCAAAGGCGCCTTTAAGCATCGAGATGGCGCGGCGCGCGGCTTCCTTTGGATCGAGGCCCAGTTTGAGGCCCTGCGAAACGAGGTGCGCGACCACTTCCGTGTCGGTTTGCGAAACGAAGCTGTACCCGTCCGCCGTCAGCTTCTGGCGCAGTTCGCGGAAATTCTCGATGATCCCGTTATGGACCACGGCAACATTGCCGGAAAAATGCGGGTGCGCGTTGGTCTCGTTCGGCACGCCATGCGTCGCCCAGCGTGTATGGCCGATGCCGATGGTGCCGGACAGCGGCTCGTTGCGCAAGCGCGCCTCGAGATTGACGAGCTTGCCCTCTGCGCGGCGGCGGTCGAGGGCCGCACCTTCAACTGTGGCAATGCCGGCCGAATCGTACCCCCGGTATTCGAGACGCTTCAGCGCATCGACCAGCATCGGCGCCACAGGTTGGTCGCCGACAATCCCCACGATCCCGCACATATTTTATCCAGCCTTCCAACTGCTCCGAATCGAAACACCCGCCACGCATAGCGCCAGGCTGATGTGTCAACAAACTCAAACTGTGTTTCACCGCGTAACGCGGATTGCTTATCACAGCCTGGTTACGACGCGCTTGGCAAAGATGGTTAACGCGTTTTGGCTGCCTTTGCCGACAGCGCCCGATCCCGGATCGTCTTGGCATGACCGGGCTTGGTGGCCTGCCGCCCGCGGGCAACGGCCATCGCATCCGCCGGCACGTCTTCCACGATCACGCTCCCCGACGCAACATAAGCACCCTCACCTACCGTCACAGGCGCGACCAGGGCCGAGTTGGAGCCGATGAACGCACCGGCCCCGATCTGGGTGCGGTGCTTGTTCACCCCGTCATAGTTGCAGGTGATGGTACCAGCGCCGATATTGGCTTTCTCCCCGACGGACGCATCGCCAAGATAGGTCAGGTGGCTGGCCTTGGCCCCCTTGCCGAACTCGACATTCTTGAATTCGACGAAATTGCCGATATGCGCGCCTTCCCCGACCATCGCGTTACCACGCATGCGGGCGAATGGCCCGAGATGGCAATGGTCGGCAATCGTGGTGTCGGCAAGATGCGTGAAGGCATGGATCGTCACGCCAGACCCGATCGTAACGCCGGGTGCAAAAAACACGTTTGGCTCAAGTAGCGTGTCCGGCCCGATTGCGGTGTCGTGGCTCAAATGAACACTTTCGGGCGCCAGCATGGTCACGCCCGACAGCATCAGTTCGGTGCGCCGGCGCGCCTGCCAGATTGCCTCGACCCGGGCAAGTTCCACCCGCGTGTTGACGCCGAGGATCTCCTCCTCCGGCGCTTCATGCGCCACGACCTTGAGGCCGCGGTTCCGGGCAATCTCGACGATGTCGGTGAGATAGTATTCGCCCTTTGCGTTGGTATTGCCGATTGCCGAAAGCAGGTCCAACGCCAGGCGCCCGTTGATCGCCATTATCCCGCCATTGCAGAAATCGATTGCCCTTTCCGCCGCGCTCGCATCCTTGTCCTCGCGGATGGCAACGAGTTGGCCGCCCTCCATGACCAGCCGGCCATAGCCAGAGGGATCGGGTGTGCGGAAACCCAGAACGGCGACATCCGCGCCGCCGGCCAAAAGTTCTCGCATGCGCCTCAGCGTCGACGGGCGCGTCAGCGGCGTGTCGGCGAATAGAACGACAAGGTCGTCACAACCCCTTGCGATCGCGTCGCGGGCGGCGAGCACTGCGTGACCGGTGCCGAGGCGTTCTGTCTGCTCGTGGAAGCTGACATTGGCGGTGACGGCGCGAACCGCCGCCTCGACCCTGCCC
>JBGSJA010000073.1:0-15731 GCA_041742235.1 Salaquimonas sp.
CAGGGCGGCGGCGCCGACCTCTACAAGGAGCTCACCCAGGACATTCTCGGCCTGAACGTCTACGGCTTCATGGGCTTCCCGATGCCGGCGCAGCCTTTTGGCTGGTTCAAGAAGGAAGTGACGACCGTCGCCGACATCCAAGGGTTCAAGTACCGCACCGTAGGCTTGGCGGCAGACCTGATGCAAGCGATGGGCATGTCGGTAGCGCAGCTGCCCGGCGGCGAAATCGTCCCGGCGATGGAACGCGGCGTCATTGACGCTTTCGAGTTCAACAACCCGTCCTCCGACAGCCGGTTCGGCGCACAGGACGTGGCGAAGAACTACTACCTTTCGTCCTACCACCAGGCATCCGAATCGTTCGAGTTCCTGTTCAACAAGGACTTTTTCGACGATCTCACCCCCGATCTCCAGGCCATCCTGAAATACGGCGTGGAATCAGCTTCGACATCCAACACCGCGCTCGCGCTTTCCAGCTACTCGTCCGACCTGCAGATGCTCAAGAACGACAAGGGCGTCAACGTAATGCGCACGTCGAAGGAAATCCTGGCGGCGCAGTTGGAGGCCTGGGACAAGCTCATCGCCGAACTCGAGGGCGATCCATTCTCCAAGAAGGTGATGGACAGCCAGCGCGCCTGGACGGAAAAGGTCGCGTACTACGAACTGATGAACGCGCCGGACTATGCTCTTGCATATGAGCATTACTTCCCCGGCAAGCTTACGCTTTAGCAGCTGATTGCGCCCGGCAGTACAACCTGCCGGGCGATCTCCAATTGCCACTGCACTTTTGCGGGACCAAGACCCGATGCTCTCCTTTATCCGGTTTGCTGACAATTTGTCGGCCGCATTCGGCAAGGCATTCGCCTGGCTGATTGTCCTGATGGCGTTCGGCACCGGCTATGAGGTGTTCGTGCGCTATGTGCTGGGCGCGCCAACGCCATGGGCGCTGGACGTTTCCTTCATCATGTACGGCACGATGTTCATGATGGGCGGCGCCTACACGCTGTCTCGGGGCGGCCACGTGCGCGGCGATTTCATCTACCGCCTTTGGCGGCCGCAGACGCAGGCGAAGGTGGATCTTGTTCTGTACCTGATCTTCTTCTTCCCCGGCATCACGGCCCTCGTGATTTCCGGCTTCAAATATGCGTCACGCTCGTGGGGCTATGGCGAGGTTTCGGTGAACAGCCCGGCGGGCATTCCGATTTACCAGTTCAAGACCGTTATCGTGGTTGCCGGCATCCTGCTGTTCATACAGGGGATTGCCCAGATTTTCCGCTGCATTCATTGCATCCGAACCGGCCAATGGCTGCAGGCGGACGAGGACGTCAGGGAAACCGAGGACATCTTGATAAGCAAGGCCGACGAGGCCGAGACAGGCGGGCACATATGACGGATCCCCAAGTAGCCCTGATGATGCTGGGGCTGTTTATCTTCATGGTATTTCTCGGGTTCCCGATTGCCTTCACCTTGATGGCCATGGGCATCGGCTTTGGCTACTACGCCTATTTCGATGCGGGCCGCATGTGGCGCTCCTACTTCCGGCTGGACGAGACCGCCGGCTGGTGGGACAGCACAAGCCTTTGGCTCGAGGGCTTCTTCAACAACCGAATATTCGATCTCTTGATCAACCAGACCTACACGGTGATGTCGAACGAGGTGCTGACGGCCGTGCCGCTGTTCCTGTTCATGGGCTATATCGTCGAGCGGGCAAACATCGTCGACCGGCTGTTCACCACGCTCAACATCGCCTCCAAGAACATTCCCGGTTCCATGGGCGTGGCGGCGCTGGTCACATGCGCGCTGTTCGCGACGGCGACCGGAATTGTCGGTGCGGTGGTGACGCTGATGGGCCTGCTGGCGCTGCCTGCGATGCTCAAGGCGCGCTACGACAACTCGTTCGCAACCGGCATCATCTGCGCGGGCGGGACGCTCGGCATCCTCATACCGCCATCGATCATGCTGATCGTCTATGCGGCCGCATCGGGGGTGTCCATCGTGCGGCTTTATGCGGGCGCGTTGTTGCCAGGGTTCACGCTGGTCGGACTATACCTTGTTTACGTGATCGGCCGTTCCATCCTGCAGCCGAGCGTGGCGCCAAAACCGACCAAGGAAGAAGTTCCCGACATGCCGGGAGCGCAGGTCGCATTCATGGTGCTGACCTCGTTTTTCCCGCTGGCGTTCCTCATCCTGGCCGTTCTCGGATCGATCCTTTTCGGCCTGGCGACGCCCACCGAAGCAGCGGCCATTGGCGCGCTCGGCGGCATCGTGCTCGCCTTCGCCTATCGCGCAATGACGTTCCAGCGCATGCGCGAAAGCGTCTACCTGACGCTTCGCACCACTGCCATGGTTTGTTGGCTGTTCGTCGGCTCCTACACCTTCTCCTCAGTATTTTCCTACCTTGGCGGAGAGCAGCTCATTTCCGAATTCGTCATCGGCCTGAACCTGACGCCGCTCCAGTTCCTCCTGCTGGCGCAGCTGATCATCTTCCTGCTTGGCTGGCCGCTGGAATGGTCGGAGATCATCATCATCTTCGTGCCGATCTTCCTGCCCTTGCTGGCAATCTTCGACATCGATCCGCTGTTTTTCGGCATCCTTGTCGCGCTGAACCTGCAGACGTCGTTCCTGACGCCGCCCATGGCCATGTCCGCTTACTACCTGAAAGGCGTGGCGCCGCCGGGTGTGGAGCTTACCGACATATTCAAGGGCGTGGCGCCATTCGTGGCCATGGTATTCATCAGCATGGTGCTGATGTATACCTTCCCGCAGATCGTCTACTTCCTTCCGGAATTGTTCTATGGGAAGTGACGCAGGGATCCTTTCCCTGGGTGCGGTGGCGTTGCGCGACAGGTTGAAATCCGGTGCCTTGCGCGCAACCGAATTGATGCAGGCCTGCCTCCAGCGGATAGCGCAAACCGATCCGCAGGTGCAGGCCTTCGAGTGGCTCGATCCGGCCTTCGCGCTGAAACAGGCTGAGACCGCGGATGCGCACCGGGCAGCCGGCCGACCGGTCGGCGCGCTTCACGGCCTGCCGGTTGCCGTCAAGGACATCATCGACACGGCCGGAATTCCAACCTGCAACGGCACGCCAATCGATGCCGGACGCGTACCGGCAAGCGACGCCCATGTCGTGCGGAAGCTGAAGGCAGCAGGCGCGATCATGATCGGCAAGACGGTGACCACCGAGCTTGCATTCCTGCATCCGGGCAAGACCCGCAATCCGGTCAACACGTCGCATACGCCCGGAGGATCGTCTTCCGGTTCGGCTGCGGCGGTGGCGGCCGGCATGGTCCCGCTGGCTATCGGAACCCAGACCGGCGGGTCGGTTATCCGGCCCGCCGCCTTTTGCGGCGTCACCGGTTTCCTGCCCTCGGCCGGCACGATCGGCCGCACCGGCATCACGCCGCAATCGCCGACGCTGGACAGGGTAGGGGTGTTTGCCCGCAACCCGGCCGACGCCGCCCTGATCGCGGCCGAACTTTTCGGTCACGATCCTTCGGACAAGGCGACCTCGCCGGCCCCCCATCCTCAACTGCTGGAGACCGCGCTTTCAAGGCCGCCGGTCAAGCCGCAATTCGCCTTCTTGCGCACGCCCAATTGGGATATGGCAACGCCGCAGTGCCGCCAGGCAATGGAAGAACTGGCTTCCGCGCTGGGTGACCAATGCTTTGAAGCCTCGTTGCCGGAGCCTTTCGCACAAGTCCGCTCTGTCCGCGAGCGGATCAACCATGCCGAGATGGCCAAGTGCTATCACCGCTATTGGCGCGATGCGCCCGGCCTGCTTTCCGAAGAGCTGCGCGCAGCGCTGGAAGAAGGCAGGCAAGTCACCGCACATGATTATATTGCGGCACTCGATTGGCCCGACTATCTCTATTCCGGCCTTTCCGAGATTTTCCAGCGTTGCGATGCGATCATCACGCCCGCCGCGCCGGGCGCCGCTCCTCATGGGCTGGAAAGCACGGGCAGTTCCGTGTTCAATGCCATCTGGACCATATGTGGAACACCGGTTGTGACGCTGCCGGTTTTCGAGGATGATGAGGGAATGCCCATGGGCGTCCAGATCATCGGGCCGCGGGGCGGCGACGGGCGCCTGCTGCGCACGGCACGCTGGCTGATGGACAAACTTGACGGCGAAAGTGGTGATTGAGGAGATGTCGATGGGCAACCGGCTTTTGATGGTTTTCGCGTTCGCGATGCTTTGTGCCTTCCTCGGCATCCTGATCTACAAGCTCCCGCGGCCCGACCTCATCTCGCTCGTGGCGCTGACGCTTGTTCTGGCGTTTTACGACCTGTTCCTGTTCAAGAAAAAGAAAAGCTAGGAATCTCAGGCCGTGATGTCCGCGAGGCGCCTTGCGAAATCCGGCGACGCCATCAGCGCCTTGCAACTGGCGAAACGCCCTTCTGCCCATGCGCGGAAATCGTCTGCCGGATTTCCGTTTGCAAGCTGGATCAGTCCCCACAGCGTCCACAACAAATTGCACATCGCCTTGTAGATGACCATGCGGCCATGGTCGCGCGCATTTGGCGGGCCTTCGAAATAGGCGTGTAGCAATTCCATGTCTTGCGTATCGTCGAACCCGCCCTCCACCGAGAGATCGCCGAGATCCCACATCGGGTCGTTCATGCCGGAATATTCCCAGTCGACGATCCACATGCGCTCGCCGGTATCGAGGAAATTCTCGCATAGCGGGTCGCAGTGGCACGGCGCAATTGGGTAAGGGCGGGCCGCCAGCGCGGCGCGTACCGTTTCGGCCTCGCGCAGCACATCGTGATAGCCCTCTGGCAGGGCGACATCCTTGGTGGAGAGCACCTTCAGATAGTCGTCGATCATTGCGAAAAGCTCGAAGCGGAACGGGAACTGAGCGCCTGAATCGTGGAGCTTGCGAAAGGCAAGCCCGGCTCGCATCGGCGAGCCTTGCCGTTCCTTGTACAGTTTCGGCGTCATCGTCACCGCACCATCGATGAAACTCGAAAGCATGACGCCGGTTTCGGGATCGAAATGGATAACCTTCGGGCTCACTCCCGCCTTCGCCGCCTCGCGCGCCGCGACGGCTTCATTCGCACGGTTGATGTATTCGCCAGTGCCCTTGCCGGGAATGCGCAGACACCAATCCCCGGCACGGTAGACCTTGTTGGTCAAACCGCCAAGACGGATCAGCGGTCCCGAAAAGCCTGCGGCTTGCGGAATGGCGGCCAACGCCTTGCGCGCGATTTCCTCATCGTCCATTTCCCGATTCCTCTTCGGTTTGCCTGCGGAAAGATTTCACAATTGCGGCAAGTTGGCTATTGTCGCCGCACGTTTGCTGGAGAATTCACGGCATGTCGGGACAGGGGCACGAAGGTCATCTCGGCGCGGTCTACAATGCCGGCGGTACGGCGGAAGTCGCTGAACTCTACGACCGCTGGGCGCAGACCTATGAAGAAGAGATGGCGCGCGCGGGATACCGGCATCCCGGCATTTGCCTTGCCCTCGTAGCCCGGCATCTGCCGCGCGGCTCCGCTCCCTTGCTCGATGCAGGTGCCGGAACCGGTCTTGTCGGCGAATGGCTAGGAATAATCGGCTATCCGCAGGTGGAGGCGCTCGACATATCTCAAGGAATGCTGGCCGTTGCCGGGCGCAAGGGCGTATACAAGGCGCTTCACTGCCTCGCGCTTGGCGATGAACTGCCATTCGCCGACGGATATTTCGCCGGCGTTGTTTCGGCGGGGGTCTTCACCACCGGCCATGTCGGCGCCGAGGGACTGGATGAACTGGTGCGGATCACGCGGCCGGGCGGCGCAATCGTGTTGACCGTCAAGACGACGCTTTGGGAGAGCGGGTTCCGCGCCCTTCTGGAAAATCTGGCCAAGCATGGTTTTATTGCGCTCGCGGAGCAGACCGAGCCCTACGTCTCCATGCCCGGCGAGGCCGGCACGGTACCGAGCCTGGCGATCGCGCTGCGGCGAATGTGAAAGGCTTCAGGCGCGGATTTTTTCGCCCTTCGGATCATGGACCGGCTCCAGTGCAATTTTTGCCGGAAAGACCTTGTTGGCGACGACCAGTTCGTAGTTGCCGTCGCGCAGATACTGCTCATCGACGCCATCGGGATTGCGTACATAGCCGAAACCGATGCTCATGCCGACCGTGTAGCCATAGCCGCCGCTTGTGAGATATCCCGCCTGCTTTCCATTGCGCAGGATGGTCTCGCGGCCGACCAGCACCACGTCGGGATCGGCGAGCGTGAATCCGGCGAAACGTTTCGTCAGCGGCTTGCCGGCAAACGCCTCCAGCGCTTCGCGGCCCATGAAGGGCGTGTTCTGGCGAAGCTTCACCGCCCAGCCCAGGCCTGCCTCGAACGGCGTGTCGTTGGGAGTAATGTCCGAGCCCCAGGCACGATATCCTTTTTCCAGCCGCAGCGATTCAAGTGCGCGGTAGCCGACAGGGCGGATTGCATGCTCGCGCCCCGCCTCCATCAAGGCATCAAACACGACGCCGGTCGCACCGATCGGAACGTAGAGTTCCCACCCCAATTCGCCGACATAGGTCACCCTGAGCGCCTGGACCGGCTGCCCTGCGATCTCGATCTGCCGCACATGGCCGAAGGGGAACGCGGCGTTCGACACATCCGACCTGGTGACCTTGGCCAGCGTGTCGCGCGAGCGGGGTCCCATCAGCGAAAGCGTGCCGTATTCCTCGGTCACGTCCCGGACATCAATGCCGCCGGCGGCGGGCAGATGGTCCCTGATCCAGGCAAGGTCATGCGTGCGAAAACCGGTGCCGGTGGTGATGTGGAAGCGATTCTCGCCGATCCGAGCAACCGTCAGGTCGGCCTCGATGCCGCCGCGCGAATTGAGCAATTGCGTGTAGGTCAGGCGGCCCGCCGGCTTGTTGACCGAATTGGCGCAGATCCATTCCAGCGCTTCCAAAGCCCCCGCGCCGGACACCTCATACTTTGCAAAGGAGGATTGGTCGAAAATGCCGACTTTCTCCCGCACATGCGCGTGCTCTTCGCCAACGGGCGCGAACCAGTTCTGGCGCTGCATCGAATAGATGTCGAGCGCCTCCATGCCTTGCGGGGCGAACCAGTTCGGCCGCTCCCAGCCAAGCTTGGAGCCGAATACCGCGCGATGCGACTTCAGGCGCTCGTAGAGCGGTGAAACGATGCGTGGCCGCCCGCTCGCATATTCCTCGTGCGGGAATGCCACCGTGTAGTGCTTGCCATAGGCTTCCAGCGTGCGATCCAGCACCCATTGGCGGTCGAGGTGCAGGTCCGAGAAGCGGCGGATGTCGACGACCCACAGGTCGAGCGGCGCCTCGCCCGAGACCGTCCATTGCGCCAGCACCCAACCCGCGCCGCCGCCCGAGGCGATGCCGAAAGCGTTGAAGCCTGCGCCGACGAACATGTTGGAGCATTCCGGCGCGACGCCGAGAATGAAATTCCCGTCCGGCGTGAAGCTTTCCGGGGCGTTGATCATCTGCTTGACGCCCGCATTGGCGAGCGCGGGAATGCGCGTGATCGCCTGTGTCATGTGCTGCTCGAAATGGTCGAAATCGTCGTCGAACAGTCGGAATTCCCAATCGCCTGGCACGTCGCCCATGGTCCATGGCTGAGGATTTGGTTCGTATCCGCCGAAGACAAGACCGCCGACCTCCTCCTTGAAATAGGTTCGCCGGTCCGGATCGCGCAATGTCGGGGCATCCGGGCTGAGGCCATCGATCTTTTCCGTTATGACATATTGGTGCTTCACGGGCTGCAGCGGCACGTTGATGCCCGCCATCGCCCCGATCTGCCGTGCCCATTGCCCGCCGCAATTGACAACCTTCTCGCAAGCGATCGCGCCCTGGTCGGTCAGCACTTTCACGATGCGCCTGCCGTCCATCTCGAAACCGGTAACGCGCACGCCTTCCATCAATCGCGCCCCATGCATCCGGGCACCCTTGGCAAGCGACTGGGTAATGTCGGAGGGGCTGGCCTGGCCATCCGTCGGCAGCCAGCTTGCGCCGACAAGATCGCTGATGTCCATCAGTGGCCACATCGCCTTCACTTCGGCGGGGGATATGAGTTCCATTTCCATGCCGAAACTGCGCGCGGTCGTCGCAAGGCGCTGGAACTCTGTCCACCTGTCCTGGTTTGTGGCGAGGCGCAGGCAGCCTGTCATCTTCCAGCCGGTTTCAAGCCCGGTCTCGGCGTCCAGCCGCTTGTAAAGATCGACCGAGTACTGAAGCACCTTGGTGATGGAGGCGGACGAGCGCAATTGTCCGACCAGCCCCGCCGCATGCCAGGTGGAGCCGGAGGTGAGGCGTCCCTGTTCGAGCAGCAGGACGTCCGCCTTGTGGTCGCGCGCCAGATGATAGGCCGTGGAACAACCGATGATGCCTCCGCCTATGACGATGATTTCGGCGTGCGATGCAAGTGTCATCGGAAGTTCCTGTCCCCTGTTTTCATTGCGCGGCCTCGGTGAGGCCAAGTCGTTGCCGTGCATGCGCCGCGCCGGCCGAAATCAGCCTGTCGGCGATAATGGCGATGAAGGCGACCGCGAAGCCGGCGACGAGGCCGCGTCCGACATCGGCCTTTGTCAGCGCAATGTAGACTTCCTGCCCGAGATCGCGCGTGCCCACCAGTGCCGTTATCACCAGCATCGACAGCGCGAACATGATCGTCTGGTTGAGGCCGAGCAGGATCTCGGGAAGCGCCAGCTTCAGCTTGATGCGTGTCAGCAATTGCCAGCGCGTGCAGCCCATCGCCGCGCCCGCCTCGATCAAGCGCGGATCGACCTTCTGGATGCCGAGCGCGGTGTAGCGGATCGCCGGGACGATGGCGTAGGCAACAATGGCGATCATCGCGGTAAAGTCGCCGACGCGAAACAGCATGACCGCCGGCATCAGATATACAAAGGCGGGAAGAGTCTGCAGCGTGTCGATCGCCGCCTGCACCCATCGCCACAAGCTTTCGCGCTCCGCCGAAACGATGCCGATGGGAATGCCGATCAGGCTCGCGAAGATGACCGAGATCCCGCAAAGGTAGACGGTCACCAGCGCCTTTTCCCATTGCCCGGTGGCAGCGATCAAGGTGACCAGCACGAAGACCAGCGCCGCCAGCCTTGCACCGCCCAGCCGCCAACCGGCAAAGCCGAGCAGCAGTGCCACCCCAAGCCACGGAAGGCCGGCAAGCAGCCGCTTGAACGGGATCAGCACGTTGAGCAGCACGGCATTCTTGAAGGCTTCCAGCGTGTCAAAGAAATTGACGTTGATCCACCGCATCACGTCGGACCAGAAGGTGCCGGTCGAGATCTGAAGCGCCTCCGGGTACTTTTGAAGCGCCGGGACGGCGAGTCCCGCGATGCCGGTGACGAGGACAAGCACCAGCGTGGCAAGCAGGTACTGGTTGCGCTGGTTCGAACGCGCAGCCGCCGAAATGTTGGCCGGTGCGCGCCGCGCGAATGCCTGGCTCAACCGGTCGAGCGCGATGGCCAGCGCCACGATGGCAAGTCCCGCTTCAAGCCCGGCGCCGAAGTCGAGCCGGCGCAGCGCTGCGAGCACGTCGAAGCCCAGGCCGCCCGCGCCGATCATCGAAGCAATTATAACCATGTTGAGTGACAGCATTATCACCTGGTTTACGCCGACCATCAGGCTTTCCCGGGCGGAGGGCACCATCACGCGCCAGGTCATCTGCCGCCTTGTGCAGCCGGTCATGCGGCCAAGTTCCTGCACTTCGGATGGCACGGACCTCAGCGCCAGCACGGTCACGCGCGTCATCGGCGGCATGGCGTAGACGAGCGTCGCGACAATCGCCGATGCCGGGCCGAAGCCGAACAGGATCAGCACCGGGACCAGATAAGCAAAGACCGGAATCGTCTGCATGACATCGAGCACCGGGGTGAGCGCGCGCTCGAAGCGCGGCCAGCGCCAAGCCGCTATTCCCAGCAGGAGACCGCCGGCGACGCCCAGCGGAACCGCGACGAGCACGGAGGCGAGCGTCACCATGGCGCTGTCCCACTGGCCGAAGACCGCCAGGAAACCGAAGCAGGCGGCAGCGAGCAAGGCGAGGCGCATGCCGCCGGCATAGTGGCCGATCATTGCAATGATGGCGATGGTTGCGATCCACGAAACCGGCGGCAGGATCTGCACGGCCTGCGATCCCTGTCCCGAGAGAAAGCCCGTAGAGATCAGGCTCAGCACAAAGCGGTAGGGGATTTCGATGATCGCCGCGAAGAACCGCGTCAGTTCGGTAAAGGTGAAAAGTCCGAAATGCGCATCGTTCAGCAGCCATTTCATCGCGGCGCTGATCCAGGCTTGCGCTGGCAGCATTGCCCATTTCGGATATTCAAATGCCCATGGCGCAGCCTCGCGGCCAAAGACCCAGAAGCCGATGAACGCCGCCGTGACCACCAGCCAAGCCGTCCGTCCGCCCGGCAGTTCGGTGGCGGCAACATCGTCCCGCCGCGAGGCCTTTCCGGCCGGGGAGGGCGCCAACGTGCTCATCCGCGCAACATCATCGCAACAACGTCGTCGCGCAAGAGAATGCCGGTACTTGCGCCATCGGCATCAGTTACATCCAGCCTGTCCACGCCCTTGACGAAAAGCGGCGCGATTTCCGCAATCGTGGCGCTGGCGGGTACCTTTCGCACCGGCAGATCTCCGCTTGGCGGCACCATGAGCGACCCGGCCTTGACCACCTTGGCCTTGGCGACGCTGCGGGTGAATTCCGCAACGTAGTCGGTCGCCGGATTGAGCACGATGTCCTCCGGGGTTCCGGCCTGCACGATCTCGCCGTCCTTCATGATGGCTATGCGGTCGGCAAGGCGGATCGCCTCGTCGAAATCATGCGTGATGAAGACGATGGTCTTGTGCAGCACGGATTGCAGGCGAAGGAATTCGTCCTGCATTTCGCGGCGTATCAGCGGATCGAGCGCCGAGAAAGGTTCGTCCAGAAACCACAATTCCGGCTCGACTGCCAGCGATCGCGCTATGCCGACCCGCTGCTGCTGGCCGCCTGAAAGCTGGCGCGGGAAAGCGTCTTCGCGTCCCGCCAGCCCGACAAGTTCAATCATGGCGCGCGCGCGTTCTGCGCTCCTGGCTTTGGCCACGCCCTGCACATCGAGCGGGAAGGCGACATTTTCCTGGACCGTCAAATGCGGCAGAAGCGCGAAGTGCTGGAAAACCATGCCCATGGAATGGCGGCGGATTTCGATCATCCGCGCTTCGCTGGCAGCCAGCAGGTTCTCCCCGTTGAAGAGGATTTCGCCGCTGGTCGGCTCGACAAGGCGCGAAAGGCAGCGTACCAGCGTCGACTTGCCGGAGCCCGACAATCCCATGATGACGAAGATTTCGCCGGTGCGAACCGAAAGGTTCACGTTCCTGACGGCGCCCACCAGTCCCGCGGCGACGAGATCGTCATTGGTGGGGTTTTGTGGCGCAGCGGAAATCCACTGCCGGGCGCCATCGCCGAACAGTTTCCAGACATTGTGGCAGACGAGCTTGGGCTGGGCGGTCATGCAGGCACCTGGCTGTGGCAATGCCCGTCCGACCGCTGCGGCCGGACGGGAACTCCCGTCAAGCCGTCATTTCTTGATCCACCCGGACCAGCGGGCCTCGTTTGCAGCCATCCATTCCGCAACCACTTCCTCGACCTTCTTGCCCTCGAGATCGACCTTGGTGATCATCGCGCCCATCTCTTCATTGTCGATCGTGAACGCCTTTGCCGCTGCGTAGGCGCCGGCCCATTTGTCCTTCATGCCGGACCAGGCGACCTTCCAGATGTCGCCGAAAGGCTTGCCGCAGTCATATTGGGCAGCGGGATTGCTGCCCCAGGCCGGGTCGGAATAGCATTCCTTGGTGTATTGCGGAAATTCCACCCACTCGCCCTTGTATTTGGCTGGCGCCCAATGCGGGGCATAGATCCACAACAGGATCGGCGCCTCGCGCTGATAGGCGCTTTCAAGTTCGGCAAAGAGCGCGGCATCGGTGCCGGCATGAATGACTTCGAAGGGCAGGCCCAGCGCCTCGACGCGTTCGTCGTCAAAACCGCCCCACGTGACCGGTCCGCCAAGATAGCGGCCTTTTGGCGCCGTCTCGGCAGTGGAGAATGCTTCAGCGCAGGCCGGATCCTTCAGTGCTTCCCAATTGGGCAGGCCGGGGCATTTTTCCTTCACGTACAGCGGGTACCACCACTCTTCCTTGGCCTTCATGCCGGTCGGGCCGATATTCTCGGTCTTTCCTGTTGCCGTGGACGCGTCCATCGCGTCGCGTCCGGTGGTCTCCCACATCTCCATTGCCAGGGTCAGGTCGCCTGATTCCAAACCGGCAAACTGCGCCAGATAGTCGGCCTGCACATATTCCACGTTGTAGCCCGCCTTCTTGAGAACCTCGCCCATGATGTTGGTGGTAATCAACTGGCCGGTCCAGTCATGCAGGGTCAACTTGATGGGATCGGTCGACTCCTGCGCGATGGAAGCGGACATTGTGGTCAACTGGAATGCGCCGGCCAGCGCCAGTGCGGCACAGCCTTGTATCAATGAAGATTTCTGCATGGTTCATCCTCCTGGGCATCCATTGCCGGGTCGGCGGGGTGCGGCAAACCGGCAAATGCGGATAGGCGCAGCCTCTTTTGGCCCGGGTGCTTGTCTAGCAATCCAATCTCATTGGAGAGATGAAAGCTTGTCAATGGATGGAAGGCGCATGGACCTTGTGCCGTGCCTGCGGCAGCAGCGGTCGCGAATCCCGCCATACGCGCATGAAAGGAGAGTTGAAACCGGCCTGATCTGGCGATACCTTTGGCTTGCAACGGCAAGGACGAACTGAATGGCCGCATGGATGCAGGCAATCGCAGGCGTTGCTGCGGGCTTCGCCGCACTACTCTTGCTGTTCCGGGCGCTCGAACGGACCCGGCCCAAGGCCCGGCGCAAGCCGCTGTTGCGCCGGGGATTTTTCACCGATATTGGCTGGTTCGGCTTCACCGCAATCGTCACGAAAGCATTTTCCCGCTTCGGATTGATCATCGTGATCCTTCCCGCAGTATTGCTGATCCATGGCAGGATTGATCCCGAAATCATCCGCAACGGCTTCGGCCCGCTTTCGCGGCTGCCGCTATGGATCCAGGCGGTCTGCATCCTCGTGATCTCGGACTATGCCAGCTATTGGATGCACCGAAAATTTCACGGGGCCAGGCTTTGGAATTATCACGCCGTGCACCATTCCAGCGCCGATCTCGACTGGCTTTCCGCCGTTCGGGTGCATCCGGTCAATGACCTCCTGATGAAGATCGCCAGTGCGGCGCCGCTGGTGCTGGTGGGTTTCGCGCCGCTCGCGGTAGCGTCCATCCTGCCATTCCTCACGCTGATGGCGATCCTCATTCACGCAAATCTCGATTGGGATTGGGGGCCTTTCCGTACTGTTCTGGCCTCTCCACGTTTTCACCGTTGGCACCACACGGATGAACTCGAGGCGCGCGACAAGAATTTCGCCGGACTGTTTCCCCTGTGGGACATCATCCATGGCACCTGGTACATGCCGCGGGACAAATTGCCATCGGTATTTGGAACACAAACGCCCGTGCCCCAATCTCTTGCCGGACAATTGGCGTTTCCATTCCGTGCAGGCAAACCTGCGAAGATTTCGTGATAACGTCGCGATGCCGTGGCACGAATGCCATCCGCTAATCGAAACCTGCAGTTTGAAGTGTTGAGAATATGGTGAGCGCTGTGGGGGTCGAACCCACGACCTACTGATTAAAAGTCAGTTGCTCTACCGGCTGAGCTAAGCGCTCCCGATGCCGTTGCGCCCGGTTTTCGGGCAGCGAGGCGGGAAGGCCGGGCGATCCCCGGCGCAGGTGCGGTCTGCATAAGGACGCGCCTTGAGACAGTCAACCCGTCAAATTCCGGGCCGACGGGAAAACATCACGGCGCTGAGCGGCGAAGGCGTTGCCGCGCCATGCGCTTTTCGGGGCGTTGCTCCCGGAGCTTGGTCACACCCGCTTAATTGTGATTGTCGCGTGAAGCGGTTTCGGGATAATTGCCCCCGAACGGCAAATGATCCAACGCTTTGGGCGGCAAACAGGCGAATGAGGCAATGAGCGGCGACATAAGCTATACGGCGGCGGTGCTGGCGGGGCTGGTCTCGTTCCTGTCGCCTTGCGTGCTTCCGCTGGTGCCGCCTTACCTTTGCTACATGGCGGGTGTTTCGCTCGACCGGCTGACCGGTGAAAGCCTTCCGGGCGGGGCGGTCGCAGCGAGGGCGCAGGTGGTCTTTCCCGCGCTCGCCTTCGTGCTGGGTTTTTCGACCGTGTTCATCGCGATGGGCTGGGGCGCGTCCTCGGTCGGCATGCTGCTGCGCCAGCACATGGACACGCTGGCCATGGTGGCGGGCGTTGCCATCATCGTGATGGGGCTGCATTTCCTTGGCGTCTTCCGGATCGGGTTGCTGTACCGCGAGGCGCGTTTCAGCGGCGGCGGGGCGGGCGCCGGCGGTTCCTACGTCATGGGGCTTGCGTTCGCTTTCGGCTGGACTCCGTGCATCGGTCCGGTACTCGGCGTCATCCTGGCGCTGGCCGGATCGAAGGCGACAGCCGGCGAGGGCGCCGCGCTCTTGGCTGCCTATTCGGCGGGGCTGGGCATTCCATTCCTTATGGCGGCGCTGTTCGTCTCGCCCTTCATGGCGTTCCTGTCGCGGTTCCGCCGCCACCTCGGCATGATGGAAAAGGTGATGGGCGGCCTTCTGGTGCTGACGGGCATCGCCTTCCTGACCGGCGGCATGCAAAGCTTTTCGTTCTGGCTGCTGGAGACGTTTCCGGCCCTGGGTACGCTCGGCTGAGTTATTGGCGGGAGATCAGCTCGCCTTCGAACGGGGCGGGATTGCATTCCACGCCTGACGGCAGGGCGATCTTGCCGCAGATTTCCGCCGCCTCGGCTTCGGTCGCGAACGGGCCGACGACCAGCCGTGCTTCCAGGCCTTGCGGCGTGTCCTTGAGCGTTGCGCGCGGCTCCAGCGTATCGAATGGCAGTTCCTGGTTGGAACGGGCAATTTCGCCGAACCGGCGCGACAATTCGCTGAACGAAAGCGCCGCGCCGAGGTCGATCGAGTAGCCATTGGCCAATTGCTGGCTGCTTTGCACAGCCGGCGCAGGCGCGGGGGCCGGCTCTTCCGGTATGGATGGTTCCGGCTTCTTGACGAGGATCGTGGTGCCGGCCGGCTCCTTGGGAAGCACGGGGATCGGCTCACTTTTCGCAACCGCGGTTGCAGGCTCAACTGCCGGTATCGGCGCAGCAGTTGCGGTCGCGGCCTGGGGGCTGCTGCCAAGTTGGGGGGAAAGCAGCATTACCGCGATCGCCGCCGCTCCGGAAAAAAGCAGCACGATGGCGCCCAGGCCCAACCATACCTTGCGCCGCCGGGCTTCGCCAAGGTCGCGCAAATAAAGCTGCGTCAGCGCGTCTTCCTCGTCGAGGTGATCGTCCCTGATATCCATGCTATGCGAATCTGACATTGTTGCCCCGTCCGGCTGCCATGGGCGGCAATTTCCGGACCGGGCGAAGCGATAATCCTGGAAGGCTGAAATGGCAAGAACATGTCTTACGGTGATCCTTGCGGCGGGCGAGGGAACACGGATGCGGTCTACGCTTCCCAAGGTGTTGCACAAGGTTGCCGGGCTGCCGCTGGTGTGCCACGCGGTGTTGACGGCGGAAGCTGCCGGCGGCGAGGCGCATGCGGTGGTGATCGGGCGCGAGGCGGGCAGGGTCGAGGCGGCGGTTCGCGCCGTCACCGC
>JBGSJA010000074.1:0-4617 GCA_041742235.1 Salaquimonas sp.
CCTCATCCCCGACTGCGAACTCGAGAAGGTGAAGGCGGTCGGCAATGCCGCCGGCGAAGGCGCGCTGATGGCGCTGCTCAACCGCGGCCACCGCCGCGAGATCGAGACCATGGTCTCCAACATCGAGAAGATCGAAACCGCGCTGGAGCCCGATTTCCAGCAGCTTTTCGTCAACGCCATGGCCCTGCCGAACAAGGCCGACCCCTTCCCGAAACTTGCCACGCAGGTAAAGCTTCCGGAGCGCAAAGTGCTCGCCGACGGCGGCGAGGAAGGCGGACGCCGGCGGAGGCGGGCGAGGTAGAAATGCGGGCGGTCTACTACGAGAAGTTCCGCGCGCCGCCAACGATCGAGAACCTGCCGGACCCGGCGCCCGCTCCGGGCGGCGTCGTCATCAAGGTGGAGGCAACCGGCCTTTGCCGTAGCGACCATCATGGCTGGATGGGAAGCGATCCGGACATCCGCTTGCCGCATGTGCCCGGCCATGAGTTGGCCGGAACCATCGCTGCGCTCGGCAAAGGCGTCACCCGCTTTCGCGTGGGCGAACGCGTCACCCTCCCCTTCGTCGGCGGCTGCGGCCATTGCGCCGACTGCAACTCGGGCAACCAGCAAGTTTGCGCCAGCCAATTCCAACCCGGATTCACCGCATGGGGCTCATTCGCCGAATACGTCGCAATCGACTACGCTGAAACCAATCTGGTGCGTTTGCCGGACGAAGTCGACTTCGTCACCGCGGCGAGCCTTGGCTGCCGCTTCGCCACCGCCTTCCGCGCGCTTGTCGACCAGGCCTGCGTCAAGCCGGGCGAGTGGGTGGGGATCCATGGTTGCGGCGGCGTCGGGCTTTCCGCCGTGATGATCGCCGTTGCCTGCGGGGCGAATGCCATTGCAATCGACCTCAACGCGGAGCGGCTGGCGCTGGCGCGTGAACTCGGGGCTGCCGCCACGATCAACGTCTCCGGCGGTGCGGACGTCGTTGCCGCGGTCATGAAAATCACCGGCGGCGGCGCGCATGTCTCGGTCGACGCGCTCGGCCATCCGAACACCTGCTTCAACTCCGTCGCGAATCTGCGCCGCCGTGGCCGGCACGCGCAGATTGGCCTGATGCTGGGCGAAAACGCCCGCGCAGCCATTCCCATGGACAAGGTCATCGCGCATGAGCTGCAAGTGTTTGGAACGCACGGCATGCAGGCCTGGCGCTACGATGCGATGCTGGAAATGATCCTTGCCGGCCGCATCGCGCCCAAACGCCTAGTCACCAGCGAAATATCGCTCGACGAAGCCCCGCAAGCGTTGATGGACCTCGACAAGGCCGCCGGCGCCGGCATTTCGGTGATTACGCGGTTCTGACGCGGCGCCCGCCGGCCGCATCCTGAGCAGCCGGCCTGCAAAGGCGTGCCTCAAAGGACGAGGCAACTCACCCCCGCGCAGCAACCATTGCCTGCTCCAAAATCCCCAGCGCCTCGTTGAAGGTGTCATCGCCAATCGTGATCGGCGCGAGGAACCGGATGACGTTGCCATAGACGCCGCAGGTGAGCAGGATGAGCCCGCGCTTCAGCGCCTCTTCCCGCACGCGGTTCGTGTAGGCTGCGTTCGGCTCGTGCGTGCCGGGCACGTTGAACTCGACCGCGTTCATGAAGCCGGGACCGCGTATGTCGGCGATTTCCGGTACGCCCTCGCGCAGGCCGGCAAGCTTCTGTTTCAGCCGGTTGCCGAGCATCACCGCACGTTCGCACAGATGCTCCTCCTCGATCACGTCGAGCACGGCATGGGCCGCGGCGATGCCCAGCGGATTGCCGCCATAGGTGCCGCCGAGACCGCCGGGGTTCGGGCTGTCCATGATCTCCGCCCGCCCCGTTACCGCCGCGATGGGCAGGCCGCCACCGAGGCCCTTGGCCATGGTGATGAGATCGGCATCGACGCCGTAATGCTCCATCGCGAAGAGCTTTCCGGTACGGGCAAAGCCGGTCTGCACCTCGTCGGCGATCAGCACGATGCCATGTTCGTCGCAGATCTCGCGGACCTTTTGCACCAGCGCGCGCGGCGCCTCATAAAAACCGCCCTCGCCCTGCACCGGTTCAACGATGATGGCCGCAACCCGGGCGGGTTCGAGGTCTGCCTTGAACAGCCGGTCCAGCGCGGCAATCGCGTCCTCCACCTTCACGCCATGCAGGTCGATCGGGAACGGCAGGTGCCACACATCGCCCGGCATGGGCCCGAAGCCCGCCTTGTAGGGCTGCACCTTGCCGGTCAGCGCCATGCCCATGAAGGTGCGGCCGTGAAAGCCGCCCGAGAATGCGACGACCGCCGAGCGCTTCGTGTGATGGCGGGCGATCTTCACTGCATTTTCCACCGCCTCCGCGCCGGTCGTCACGAAGATCGTCTTCTTCGCGAAATCGCCGGGCACGAGCGCGTTGAGGCGTTCGGCCAGCGAAACGTAATTTTCGTAGGGTACCACCTGATGGCAGGTATGGGTGAAGCGCTCGAGCTGGTCTCGCACCGCTGCCATTACCTTGGGATGGCGATGGCCGGTGTTCACCACCGCAATGCCGGCGGCAAAATCGATGTAGCGCTTGCCTTCCTTGTCCCAGATCTCGGCATTCTCGGCGCGCTCGGCATAGATCTGCGTGGTGAGGCCGACGCCCCGCGAAATCGCGGCGGCGCGCCTTTCAGGCAAGGAATGGGCTGTCATGGTCGTGTTCCCGTTTTTCTGTTTTTCCGGCAGGCGTGTGTCGGAATTACGCTATTGCGCTGCGGCCGCCAAGGGACGTCTGCCCGCAAAGCTGGCACGTAAATGGTCTGCCGCTGCCAACACGGGGGCGCTGGCATCCTCGGCCACGATCATGCCGAGCGTGTAGTCCGGCAGTTGCGGCAAGCCGTATTCAGGCCCGGCCTCGATGATGTCGCCGACGAGCGAGGAAACCGGCAGCGGCGCCACCGCGAGGTCGGCAAGGATCGCCGCGCGCTGGCCGGAAATATAGGCGCTGTGGAAGGCTATACGGTAAGCCCGCCCCTGCTTCTCCAGCCCCTCAAGGCCAGCCTTGCGCCAGATGCACCCTTCTTCCCAGACGGAGACGGGCAGAGGCGTCTTCTCGGCAGCAACGCCGCCCTTGCGAACCGCCCAGACCAGCCGCTCGCGCAGCAGCACCTCCGCATTTTCCGATCCGGGATGGGACTGGGAGCAAGTGATGAGGGCGATGTCTACCTGCTTTTGCCGCACGCGCTCGATCAGCGGGTTCGAGTTCTCGACAATTACATTGACGGTGACGCCGGCATGGCTTTCGCCGAAACGGCTCAGCATGCCCGGCAGGAAACGCTCTGCAGCATCGTCCGGCGCGCCGAGGCGCACCTCTCCGGCAATGTCGGGAGCGCGGAACTTGGCGACCAGCTCGCGATTGAGCGCAAGCAGGCGGCGGCCATGTTCCAGCAAAATCTCGCCGTCGCGAGTCAGCTTCACCGATCGCGAGTCGCGAATGAAAACGGCACGGCCGAGCATTTCCTCCAGCTTCTTTATCTGCATGGAGACGGCAGACGGCGTGCGAAAGACCGCCTCGGCAGCGGCGGCGAAACTACCCGTGTCGGCAATGGCGACAAAGGTGCGCAAGACATCGAGATCGAGCAACGGAAACGGATGGTGAAGTGAAACATTCATGGCACCGGCCTCGGAACAATGGTTCAAATTTCCTTATGTTTGCCATCATATCATTTCGTTTGTCTGATTCAAGCCCCGCAGGCATATACACCTTGTCGGAAAACAAAACACAGGAGACTGCAATGCGCATCACCGACGGGATCATCCAGGCCTTGCGTGCATATGCACGTCATCGCCGCGAACGTCAGACGCTGATGGCGATCTCGGATCTGCCACCGCATCTGCTCAAGGACATTGGCTGGCCGGGCGCCCACGACCGCAAGCACAAGCATTTTCAATGACGGGCGCGAAAGACACGGGTCCCGCGGCGTGATCGAACAGCGTCGCGGGCCCGTTTCGCGCTTGTCGCGGCAAGACGCTTCCGTCCGCGCCGGTTGCCTTGGAACTCCATGCCCGCATCTGAAATCTTAATGATTTATGAATGACTTGGCCTGATCGGACAACGGCCTGCGACAAAAGCGTACCATGTCGCAAAAAACTGCAAATGGCGTCGTTTTCATCCTGTTATTTTGCACTGCACAATACTATATCTGACAACAGTTGAGCCGCCCCAAAAAAATCCCCTGCGTTTGCTCGTGCTGGTCACGATCCGGACACAAGGGAATGCTCGAAGGCGCTCCGTGTAGCCCTCTTGAAGCATGGAGATCGTCATGAAGAAGTTTGCAGCCCTGTTCGCCCGCAAGAGCGTCAACATGAACACCGAATTCGCACGCCGTCGCCTCGAAAAGTCGATGCCGGGTGAAGTCGGGTCGATGCAGTCGTTCCGCCTGACCGGCGTCAGCCTCTGATCCTGCCTGCCGCAATTGCGGCAGCTTGCTGAATTTATGAAGCCCCGCCATTGGCGGGGTTTTCGTTTTTCAGCTCCCGATCAAGGCACGCTCGACTTCACCAACATCTCCAACGATATCGGCGGTGTGGACCGGCTGGTTCTCCCCGGCGGGAGCGCAGGCAACCGGGCGATAGGCGTGGCC
>JBGSJA010000075.1:0-2066 GCA_041742235.1 Salaquimonas sp.
GCCGCCGGCGGGGGCGGCTGGGGGCCGATCGTGACGACCGGACTTCTGGGTGCGGGCGGCGCGCCCCGCTATGTCATCGGCACGGTCAACGCCAGCGAGTTCCTCATCACGCTTTCGGTTTCGCTGAGCTTCCTTGCGGCACTTTTGACCGGGCACTGGGACGAGGGCGGCGGCCTTTCGGCGATGCTTCCCGCGGTCGCGGGCCTCATCACCGGCGGGCTTTTCGCCGCCCCGCTCGCCGGCATGCTGGTCAGGAACATCCGCGAGAACGTCCTGCTGCGGGCAGTCGGGCTGCTGATCCTCTTTCTGGCGGGATACCAGACATGGCAGGCGCTCGCCTGATGGCCTTTCCTACTTGCCTTGTTTCGCCAGCCATTCCTGCATGAACCTGATCTCGGGCTCCTGCGCCGCGATGATTTGTTCGGCCAGTTTGCGCAACTCCGCATCCTTGCCGTATTTCAGCACCACCTGCGCCATCTCGACCGCGCCCTGGTGATGGGCGATCATGCCCTTGGCGAAATCGACATCGGCATCGCCGCTGAATTCGATGTCCATTCCGGCATGCATGCGCGCATTGGCCTCGGCAAAGGCCTTGCTGGCGGGACCCTGGTCGCCCCTGGGTGCGGCCATCGCCGAATGCCCCATGGCCGAGTGGTCGGTCTCCTGCGCAAGCGCCAACGGCACCGAGAGCATGGCGATGATCGAGGCCGCAGCAGCCACGGTACGAATATTCATTTGCATCTTCCTCCAAATTGGCTGTTTGAAATACCGGATGGCATGATTGCCCAACGGTAGGGCGCGCACCGGCGGGCGGCAAGGCAAAGCCGATGCGCTCCCTTGCCGCGCCTTTTGCCATCCGCTAGACGAAACGCGACCTTTCACCCCAGCGAGTGCGCATGTCCGAATCGAAGAAGAAGCCGAATAAGCTCAAGGCCCGCCTGCCGCGCGGTTTCGTCGACCGCTCGCCGGCCGACATTCGCGCGACCGAAAAGATGATGGCCGCGATCCGCGAGGTGTATGAGCGCTACGGCTTCGATCCGGTCGAGACGCCGATGTTCGAATATACCGATGCGCTCGGCAAGTTCCTGCCCGATGCCGACCGCCCGAACGAGGGCGTGTTTTCGCTGCAGGACGACGACGAGCAGTGGATGAGCCTGCGCTACGACCTGACCGCGCCACTCGCGCGCCATGTCGCCGAAAACATCAACGAGATCGCGCTGCCCTACCGTACCTATCGCGCAGGCTGGGTATTCCGCAACGAGAAGCCGGGTCCGGGGCGCTTCCGCCAGTTCATGCAGTTCGACGCGGATTCGGTCGGCTCGCCCGGCGTGCAGGCCGATGCCGAGATGTGCATGATGATGGCCGACACCATGGAGGCGCTCGGCATCGCGCGCGGCGACTATGTGGTGCGCGTCAACAACCGCAAGGTGCTCGACGGCGTGATGGAGGCGATCGGCGTTACCGATGCGAACCAGAAGCTCGCCGTGCTGCGCGCGATCGACAAGCTCGACAAGTTTTCGTGGGAGGAAGTGGCCAAACTGCTCGGCGAGGGTCGCAAGGACGAGAGCGGCGATTTCACGAAGGGCGCAGGCCTCGCTGTCTCGCAGATCGACGATCTCAGGCGTTTCCGGGACCATTCGCAGCGGATCGCCGACGTCTATTTTCCCGATGCCGCCCGGTATTTGTCGGGGCAGCCTGACATCGCCGAAAACCAGTATGAGCAGGTAAGGCTTGGATATTCCTTTCTGGGGGACAACAAGGTCCTGACAGAAGGCATCAGCGAACTCATCGCAATCCATAAGATCTGTTGCGCGTCAGGTTATGTGAAATTGTCCAACCTGGAAATCCCGGACGCGGTGCGACCCGACCCCTCCGTCGTGCGCGGCCTCGAATACTATACTGGCCCGGTCTATGAATGCGAACTCACCTTTCCGGTGGTGAACGAGGACGGCGAGACGGTGCGCTTCGGCTCGGTCGCGGGCGGCGGGCGCTATGACGGCCTCGTCAAGCGCTTCACCGGGCAGGACGTTCCGGCGACCGGCTTTTCCATCGGCGTCTCGCGCCTG
>JBGSJA010000076.1:0-2712 GCA_041742235.1 Salaquimonas sp.
TTGATGCAGCTTGCGGGATCAGTAGGGTCACGCCAGGGCCGGCGACAGCTTGATGCAGGCGTCGCACAATTCGGCCACCGAATTCACCGAGGCGTCGAACATCTTCTGCTCGGCCTTGTTGAGGTCGATCTCGATGACCCGCTCCACGCCGTCCGCGCCGATCACCACCGGCACGCCGACATACATGTCCTTGACGCCATATTCGCCCTTCAGGTGCGCGGCACAGGGCAACACGCGCTTCTTGTCCCTGAGATAGCTTTCCGCCATCGCGATCGCCGAGGAGGCCGGGGCATAATAGGCGGAACCGGTCTTCAGCAGCGCCACGATCTCGCCGCCGCCCTTGCGCGTGCGGTCAACGATCTCGTCGATCCGGTCCTTGGTTGCCCAGCCCATCTTGACGAGGTCGGGCAGCGGAATGCCGGCCACCGTCGAATAGCGGGTCAGCGGCACCATGGAATCGCCATGGCCGCCCAGCACGAAGGCGGTGACGTCCTCGACCGACACCTTGAACTCGTCTGCGAGGAAATAGCGGAAGCGGGCCGAGTCGAGCACGCCGGCCATGCCGACCACCATGTTCTTGGGCAGGCCGGAGAATTTCTGCAGCGCCCAGACCATCGCATCGAGCGGGTTGGTAATGCAGATGACGAAGCTCTTGGGCGCGTATTTCTTGATGCCCGCGCCCACCTGTTCCATCACCTTGAGGTTGATGCCGAGGAGGTCGTCGCGGCTCATGCCCGGCTTGCGCGGCACGCCGGCGGTGACGATGCACACATCGGCGCCCTTGATCGCCTCATAGCTCTGCGTGCCGGAAAATCGTGCGTCGAAACCGTCTATCGGCGAGGATTGCGCGATGTCCAGCGCCTTGCCGTCGGGAATTCCCTCGGCAATGTCGAACATGACGATGTCGCCAAGTTCCTTGAGGCCGGCCAGGTGCGCCAGCGTGCCGCCGATCATTCCCGAGCCGATGAGCGCAATCTTGTTGCGTGCCATGCGATAAGATCCCCTTGAGGTGAACATCCCACTTCCGGAACCGCGCGCCCCGGCATGTCGCGGCTGTACAGAATAACGAAGTGCATTTCAAGCGAACGTTGAAAGTATCGCATTTTCAATCGGTTAAACTTTGATCCATTTACGTAAACGTCAATCTAGTCGAGAATGACGGTACCCGTTTCCGCCACGGGCTTCGTTACGTTACCTGTTCTTTGCGACAAGCTGTTGAAGCGGTTGAGATATTCCACAGACTGCATTTCTATGAGGCGCGACGCGGTCCGCTGGAATTCGAACGTTTCATGTCCGGAAGTGCCTTGGTAAAGCGCGTGCGGGTTGGCCTGGGCCGAAATGACGGTTCTCGTATTATGGTCGTATAGCGTGTCGATCAGCGTGATGAAGCGCTTTGCCTCGTTGCGCATGGCGCTGCCCATCATCGGGACGTTTTCGATGAAGACGGTTTCGAATTCCGCGACGACGGCGAGGTAGTCGCTTGCCCCGCGTGCTTCCCGGCATAGTTGATCGAAGGTAAACCAGGCGCAGTTACCCGCCGCCAGTTTGGGCGAGAAGCTGCGTCCCTTGACGGTGAGGACCGCTTCGCGCTGCGCCTCGCCTTGCGTCAGCCGGTTCCACACCCTTTGCATGGTCGCATCGGCCTTTTCCCCCAGCGGCGACAGGTAGGCCTCTCCGCGCCCGATCTTCTCCAGCCGGAAATCCGCGCGGGCGTCGAGTTCGAACATGTCGCAATGCGCCTTCAGCATGTCGATGAAGGGCAGGAACAGCTGACGGTTCAGCCCGTCGCGATAGAGGTTGTCGGGCGCCACGTTCGATGTCGCCACCACCACCGTTCCATGCTGGAAAAGCACGTCGAACAGGCGGCCGATGATCATGGCGTCGGCAATGTCGGTAATCGAGAATTCGTCAAAGCACAGCAGCCTTGCCTCATGCGCCATGGCGCGACCGACAGGCTTTATCGGATCGGCCTCCCGCGTCCTGCCTTCCGCGAAATCCTTGCGTTGGCGGGCGATCCGCTCATGTGCATCCGCCATGAATTGGTGGAAGTGCGCCCGCCGCTTCGGGATGGGTGCAAGATTGAAGAAAATATCCATGAGCATGGACTTGCCGCGCCCTACGGCGCCGTGGATGTAGATGCCCTGCGGACTTTCGCTGACCCGGGGCTTGTTGAGGAGCCAACCCAGTGCGCTCGATTTGCGCGTGGCAGGCCGCGCATCCATTTCGGCAAGCAGCTTGTCCAGCCTATCCACAAGCTTGCGCTGTTCCGCGTCGCTCTCGATCGTGCCGATTTCAACGAGACGCGCATAGGCCGCGGCGACACGCGCGGAACTGCTCTTGTTGTCCGGAAACCTGTCTTGCAATGCGCTCATGCCTGCCGGCCGGTGATGGGCCGCCGACAGTCCGGTTTAGCGGGAGAATCGCACCGGTGCGCCGCCAGCGGTGGTGCCGTCGTAGCTTTCCGGCCCGGTGGAAGCAAGGCTTGCAACCTGGTTGCCGTTTGCATCGACAAGAACCACCCGGTTGTCGCGTACGTCCCAAGCCGACACGGCCGCGATTTCCGGCGCGTTGCATCGGCGTGTGGCGGCGCGGTATCCGCCCGACCATTTGGTGAATGCGAGGATGATGCGGCATTCGGGATTGTCGGTCGCGACCGTCCAGGTGCCTGCCATCGCCTCGCGCGTCACCGGCGCTGCGGCTGCGGGCGGAACG
>JBGSJA010000077.1:0-3090 GCA_041742235.1 Salaquimonas sp.
AGCCGCCGACGAGGCGCGGCTGTTTGCGCGCAGGGCGGCCCAGTTCGCATCCGCCGCCGACACTTCTTCCGGCGAGGACCCGATGGCCGCGATGCGCACGGCCATGAACACCCGCGCCTACCCCTTGTCGGAAACGCTGGCGCTCACCGCGCTCGGGCTCGATCCGCAAAACGTCGACAATTTCCTCGAATTCACCCGCATGGCGTTGTCATTCGCCAATTCCAACGCCGACAACAGCTGGCGGATGCGCGATCTTGCGGTTGCCGGCGCCATCAACGCCTATCAGGTGTCCCGTACCGCCTCGAAGCGGGCGGAGGCGTTGACACTCATGGGCCAGGCTTTCGAAGGGCGGTCGCAGTACCGTGCGGCAATCGATTCCTACAAGACCAGCCTCGAACTGGTGAATTCGCCCGAGACGGCGGGACGCTATCGCAGCGCGAAAAGCAGCTATGGCTTCCGGATCACCGGCAATACGGTAGACGCCGACAACACCGCCCCGCGCGCCTGCATCCAGTTCTCCGAAGCGCTGGTGAAATCCGGCGTCGACTACAACAATTTCGTCACCATCGACGGCAAGCCCGGCGCGATCGAGGCGACGGGCAGCAATATCTGTGTCGAGGGGTTGGAGCACGGCAAGAGCTACGCCATCGCGCTGCGCGCAGGCTTGCCGTCCTCTGTCGCCGAAGTGCTGGAGGAGCCGGCGGTCTTCAACATCTATGTTCGCGACCGCGCGCCCGCCGTCCGCTTCACCGGCGAGAATTTCGTCCTGCCGGGCGCCGCGCGGCAGGGGATTCCGGTCATCGGTATCAATGCCGACAAGGCCAAGCTGGAGCTGTTCCGGATCGGCGACCGTTCGATCGCGCCGTTGCTTGTGCAATCGCGCTTCCTGCGCCAGCTGGAAGGTTACACGCTCGACCAAATCCGCGACGAAATGGGCATGCCTGTATGGAAGGGCGAGCTTGAGCTCGAACGCACGCTGAACCGCGAAACCGTGACCAGCCTGCCGCTCGACAAGGTAATGCCGGAACGCAAGCCGGGCATTTATGTGCTCGTCGCCCAGGCCGAGGGAGCGGAGACCGACAGCTGGGAGCCACGCGCCACGCAGTGGTTTCTGATCTCCGACATCGGGATTTCGACCTATTCCGGCATCGACGGCCTTTCGGTCTTCACCCGCTCGCTCGATACGGCCGGGCCGATCGCGGGGGTCGAACTGACGCTGGTCGCGCGCAACAACGAAGTGTTGGGCAGGGCGACGAGCGACGCCAACGGGTTCGCGCGCTTCGATGCGGGGCTGTTGCGCGGAACCGGCGGTTCGGCCGCGGCAGTCGTCACGGCGAGGCATGCCGGTGGCAGCGGCGAGGACTATGTGTTCCTCAACCTCGAACGCGCCGGCTTCGACCTTTCCGATCGCGGGGTGACGGGCCGCGCCGCGCCGGGACCAGTCGATGTCTATGCCTATCTAGACCGCGGCATCTACCGCCTTGGCGAAACGGTCAACGCCGTGGCGCTTGCGCGCGACGACAGCGCCAACGCGCAGGGCGGCCTGCCGCTGACCATCGTATTCGAGCGTCCCGACGGGGTCGAGGCGACGCGGATCGTCTCGTCTTCGCCAAGCGAAGGCGGGCATCTTGCGCAGTACACCTTGCCGGAAACCGGCATGCGCGGTGTGTGGAAGCTGCTGGCCTACACCGACCCCGACGCCGAGGCGGTGGTGGAGAAGCTCTTCCTGGTGGAGGACTTCATTCCGGACCGCATCGAGTTCGACATCAAGACGCAATCGGCAGCGATAGCGCCGGGATCGCCGGCCATGCTGGAAGTCGACGGACGGTTCCTCTACGGCGCGCCGGCCAACGATCTGGCGCTCGAGGGCGAGATCCGCCTCAAGGCCGGCCGCTCGCTGGCCGCAGCGCCGGGCTATGTCTTCGGCCTCGCCGAGGAAGAAGATCTCGGCGCGGAGGCTGTGACGCTCGCGGACCTGCCGCGCACCGGCGCCGATGGCAAGGCGATGATCGAAGCGGTGCTGCGCAGCCTGCCGGTTTCCAGCCGGCCGCTTTCCGCCGACATCTCGCTGCGCATGCGCGAGGATGGCGGGCGCGCGGTCGAGCGCAAGCTGACGCTGCCGGTGACACCGGAAGGCGTGATGGTCGGCATCAAGCCCGAATTCGCCGATGGGGTGGTGCGCGAAAACTCGCAGGCCGGCTTCAGCGTCATCGCGGTCGATCCGCAAGGGATCAAAGTCGACCAGTCCGGCCTGAAATGGACGCTGTCGCACATCGAGCGGAATTATCAGTGGTATCGCGACGGATCCTACTGGCGTTACGAAGCAACGGAAATCCCGCGCCTCGAACAGGAAGGCACGATCGATCTTGCTGGCGGCCAACCCGGCGCGATCTCCGTGCCTGTCACTTGGGGCCGGTATCGCCTCGAAGTATCGAGCCTCGACGCTGGCGGCCCGGCAACCAGCATTGCCTTCGATGCAGGCTATTATGTCGCCAGCGAGTCTGCGCAAACGCCTGACGCGCTGGAAATCGCGCTCGACAAGGAAAGCTACGCGGCAGGCGAAACGGCGAAACTTCGGGTGTCGCCACGCTTTGCGGGCGAGATGCTGGTTGCGGTCGGCACCGACCGGGTGGTCGAGACCATCAATGTGGCCGTCCCGGCGGGCGGGACCGAAATGGAAATCCCGGTCAAGGGAGAGTGGGGGGCAGGCGCCTATGTGACGGCGACGCTGTTCCGGCCGGGTTCGGCGCAGGAAAGCCGCATGCCGATGCGGGCCATCGGTACGACATGGCTGCAGGTGACGCCGGGCGGGCGAGAGCTCAAGGTTTCGATGGAACTGCCGCAAAAGACGACGCCGGACCAGCGTTTTTCCATTCCCCTGTCGGTCATCGGCGCCAAGGCCGGGGAGGAAGTTTTCGCGACCATCGCGATGGTCGATGTCGGCATCCTCAACCTCACCCGCTACGAAGCGCCGGATCCGGTGTCGTGGTATTTCGGCCAGCGTCAACTCGGCCTCGAAATCCGCGATATCTACGGCAATCTCATCGACGGGTCGCAAGGCGTGTTCGGCAATGTGCGCACCGGCGGCGA
>JBGSJA010000078.1:0-4772 GCA_041742235.1 Salaquimonas sp.
GCCGGGCACGCATCTGGGAGCGGCGACGCCGATCCAGCTCAACATGCCGGGGCTGCCGTCCCCAAGTCCGACACCCGCTCCGGCTCCTGGCAACGCGCAGAAGCCGACGTCCGGGTCTGAGGGCGGCGCCCGTGAGCGCAAGACCATCAACGATGCCGTCTCCTACCTGAAGTCGCTCGCTCAACTTCGCGGCCGCAACGTCGAATGGGCCGAGAAGGCCGTGCGCGAGGCGGCCACGCTGACGGCCGACGAGGCTCTCAAGGCAGGGGTCGTGGATCTCGTGGCTGGCAATCTCAGCGATCTGCTTGCCGGAATCGATGGCCGGCGCGTTACGACATCTATAGGCGAGCAAGTTCTAGCCGTGCGCAATGCGCTCGTAACACCGATTGAAGCGGACTGGAAAGCGCGCCTGTTGTCGACGATCACCGACCCCAACATCGCCTTCATCCTGTTGATGATTGGCGTCTACGGCATCTTGTTCGAGTTCTGGTCGCCGGGCCTGACGGGCCCGGGCGTTGTTGGCAGCGTCAGCCTTATTGTCGCCCTTACGGCGCTTTCCGCCCTGCCGGTCAGCAGTGCCGGGCTTGGGCTGCTTGCGCTCGGCGTAGCGCTCATGGCGGCTGAGGCTTTCGCGCCTGGATTCGGCATTCTTGGCATTGGCGGAACCATCGCTTTTGTGCTCGGTGCCGCGCTCCTATTCGACCCGTCGGGCGCCGACACCGATTTCCGCGTGGCATGGCCGATCATCATTTCCGCGACGTTGACGAGCGCCCTGCTGCTTGTCGGCTTGCTGGGCATGCTTTTGCGCGTCAGGCGCCGCAAGGTCGTCTCAGGCGCGGAGGAGATGATCGGCTTTGAAGGGCAAGTTGTGAGCTGGGACGGGGATCAGGGCCGCATCCGCATTCACGGCGAAACGTGGAGCGCGCGCGGGCCGCAAGCGCTGCCGACCGGCGCCAGAGTATCAGTGCGCGAACGCCAGGGCCTGACGCTGATCGTCGGGCCACTCGAGGAAAGGACGTGAACCCGTGATCCCTGTTCCCGCAGAATTGCTCGGTTGGCTGTTGCCAGCCCTTGTCGTGGTGTGGCTGGCCGCTTCTGCCATTCGCATCCTTCGCGAATACGAGCGTGGCGTCATCTTCACGCTCGGCCGCTTTCAGGGTGTCAGGGGGCCTGGCCTCATCTTCGTCATTCCGGTGGTCCAGCAGATGGAGCGCGTCGACCTGCGCACCCGCGTCTTCGACGTGCCGCCGCAGGATGTGATTAGCCGCGACAACGTCTCGGTCAAGGTGAATGCGGTGCTGTACTACCGGGTCATCGATCCGGAAAAATCCATCATCCAGGTCGAGGATTTCAGCGAGGCGACCAGCCAGCTGGCACAGACAACGCTGCGCTCCGTGGTCGGCCAGCACGAACTGGACCAGATGCTGGCGGAGCGCGAAAAGCTCAATGACGATGTGCAGAAGATCCTCGACAGCCAGACCGATGCCTGGGGCATCAAGGTCTCCAATGTGGAGTTGAAGCACATCGATCTCGACGAGCAGATGGTGCGCGCCATAGCCAAGCAGGCCGAGGCCGAGCGTTTGCGGCGGGCCAAGGTCATCGATGCCGAAGGCGAGTTGCAGGCGGCGCACAAGCTTGTGGAGGCGGGCGAGATCATGGCAAAGCATCCTCAATCGATGCAGCTGCGCTATCTGGGTACCCTCAACAATATTGCCGGCGAGAAGAGCTCGACGATTATCTTCCCAATGCCGATCGATCTCGTGTCCTACCTTTCCGGTGGCCAGAAACCTAAAGCGTGAAGGCGCGTCGGTGCTCGCTGGCATCACGGGGTCGAGCCGAACACCCACGGCACAAGGGTCAAAGCGAATGCCGCGACGATCACCGTGCCCAAGAGATCCAACACGGCGCCGGCGCGCAGCATCTGTCGGCTGCTGACCAGACCGCTGGCGTAGACAATCGCATTGGGTGGCGTGGCAACGGGCAGCATGAAACCGAGCGAGGCGGCCAGTGCGATCGGCAGGGCGAGTACAAGCGGGTTCTCGCCGAGACCAATTGCGATGGCGCCAGCAACGGGCAGAAAGATTGCGGCAACCGCTGTATTACTTGCCAGCTCCCCCAGATAGACGATGGCGAACATGATCACGAGCACCAGCATGGGCAGTGGAACCTGCTGCAGGCCGCCAACAGCACCGCCGATCCATTGCCCGAGCCCCGTGCTGCCGATGGCCTGGGCCAGCGAGAGACCGCCGCCGACGAGGATCAGCACCTCCCACTTGATCGCGGCCACATCGTCCCATTCTAGCAAGGTCTTTGCCTGTCCCGCTGGTACCACGAACAATGCTATTGCTGCACCGATGGCGATACCGGTATCCGAACGCGGCAACCAGGATACCGCGCGCCTGATGAGTGGGCTTAGGACCAATGCGAGCGCCGTTAGGGCCACAACGGCGAGCAGTCTCAATTGCCCTGGCGACAGCGGAGCTGTTCCGGCACGTCCGTCAACCTCGAAGGGGGCGTCGGGATCTGCGGAATTGCGCGGCACCCTGAACGCAAGCCGGGTCAGCACAAGCCACGCGATGACGAGCAGCACAAGCGCGATCGGAACGCCAAGAACCATCCATTGCACGAAGCCAATGGTGACACCGTAGGTGGCCTACATGAAGGCCGCCAGCAGGGCGTTAGGCGGCGTGCCGAGGAGTGTCGCCATGCCGCCTATCGTCGCTCCATAGGCTACGCCGAGCATCATGGCAGTAGAGGTGTCAGCGCGTTCCGTTTCCGTCGCCGCTCCAAGTTGCTCAACGATGCTTGCCGACGCGGCCTAGCCGACCGGAAGCATGACCATGGCCGAGGCGGTGTTGCTCACCCACATGCTGAGGAACGCGGTCGCAACCATCAACCCGCCGACTTGAAGCGCAGGATCGCGCCCTCCCCATCGTCGCAGCCGCGCCGCCAGCCGTTCGTGTAGGGGACCAACGCTCGATAGCCGCGGCAAGAACAAATCCGCCGAACAGCAGCAACACCAACGGGTCCGCGTAGGCGCTGCTCGCTTCCCGAATTGTTGACACCTCGAGAAGCGGCAGCAGAAATGGGGGCAAGAGCGCCGTTATTGCGATCGGCAAGGCCTCGGTCATCCACCATACGGCCATGAGCACGGCGACGGCCGCCGCAGCCCAGCCCTCGCGAGAGAGGCCCTCCGGTGGTGCGGCCACCAACATGGCGCCAGCCATTGCGGGCCCAATCGCCAATCCGACTTTTCGGATTTCGAGCTGCATGTTACCAGGCGTCATGTGGCGCCCCCTTCCTTACCGACCAGGATCGGCCTGCGGTAGACACAAATCGGATAGGATCCTGGCAAGCCCTGCAACTCGATCTCGTCGAATAGTTTCAAGACTGTCGCACGGTTAGTCCAGATGTATTCATCGAATTGGCGGGAGCGGCAGCGCCTCAAAGTAGCGACTGGCGATCTGGCTCTCGGGTCGACATACCGCGCCTATCGCGTGATAGAGGCATCAAGGGTTGGATTGATTGCGTCTCGCTGCTGAAATAGCTTCGGCATGAGATGGGCAGGGTCGACATGACCGATCCAACGGGGCGGCTGTCGCCTCCCGACCGCCTTAGCTATCCGGCCACAAGCGGACGCGGTCGGCGGCGGTAAGATCGCCGCCTATCCGAGGTCGATGGCCTGCTGCCGGTTTCACGGATGCCCTCTCCCGCCGCGAACAATCCTAGCCGCGCTGAACACCGGGCTTACCGCCGTCCAAGCTTGCCGAATTCGCTGTCCAGAAGAGCACGAATTTTCTTGGCTCCGCCGCGCAGGGCCGCTTCGACATTCGCGTCAGTGTGAGTTACCACTTGCGGCTGCATGCCTTCAGGACGCGCCTCGATGGTGCAGCGAATATCATCTTGGCCACCCCTGGCGGCATTGACATCTGCCAGATGCACCTCGATGCGTGACAGACGACCTGTCAGATGCCCCAGGGCCAAAACAACAGAATTTTCGGCCACTTCAGCTAGGCGCTCATCGCCCTGAATATTCGCATCTGTGTTGAGTTTAAAGTGCATGTGATCCTCTTGCGTGTCAGAGTTGATACCCTCGAAGGGCTATGCGAGTGCTTAGTTCAGCGCCTAGCGCCAAGTGCACGATCGGCTATAGTAGCTGACCAGCCTCCAGTGAGTGGTCCAGAGCGAATGTTAGTTCATGGTCGGCCTCGGTGCCAGCGGGAGCGTGGGCGTCGGAGCCGCCGCAACGATGATCCCCCTCGCGGCGGATCGCCTCGAAGCACGTTTTCGCAGTCGTCGACCTGCTGCCTTACTTCGCGGCGAGATCGGCGTCCAATGTCCCGGCTTCGACGTTCCGCGCTTAAGCGCAGACGCGCAGGACCGCACTTTGCATGCGCGGCGCAACTGCATCCTTCGTTGGCGTGAGTCTGGACCCCGGACGAACGCACCTTTTGAGTAAGGATCATCGTGAATGAAGAAGCGCGACAGCGGCATCGGTCACATCGTGCGGCTGGGCGGCGGCATCGCCGACATCCGCTTCGACGGGGCTTTGCCGGCGATCACGACGCGACTGGTCACGCTGACAGACCCCGAGATCGTCATCGAGGTTGCGGGCCTGCAGGGCGAAGGGCTGGCGCGCGGGCTGGTCATGAACCCCTCGCCCGACCTGCGCATCGGTCTGGCGGTGCGCGACACCGGCGCCCCCATCAAGGTGCCGGTAGGCGAGGCGGTGCTGGGGCGGATGTTCAACGTCTTCGGCGACACGATCGACG
>JBGSJA010000079.1:0-27985 GCA_041742235.1 Salaquimonas sp.
ATGAGCGCCGGCGCCGCACATGACGGCACAGCCCGGACGGCAAACAAGCGCGGCGCGGCGCGCCTTGCCGCGGTGCAGGCGCTGTACCAGATGGACCTCACCGATTCGCGCCTGATGGACGTCGTCGCCGAGTATGAGAACATGCGGCTCGGGCAGGAAATCGACGGCGAGAAGTATGTCGATGCCGATGCCGGCTGGTTTCGCGGCGTGGTCGCGGGCGTCGTCTCCGACCAGAAGAAGATCGACCCCATGATACACGCTGCGTTGACGCCGGACTGGCCGCTCGCGCGCATCGATACGCTGCTGCGCGCGACATTGCGGGCAGGGGTGTTCGAACTGCTCAACCGGCGCGATGTGCCTGCCCGCGTTATCATCACCGAATATGTCGATGTCGCGAAGGCGTTCTACGGCGAAGACGAGCCGCGCATGGTGAACGGCGTTCTCGACCGGATAGCCCGGGACTTGCGGCCCAAGGAAGTGACCGCGCGCGAAGGCGGCGCCGGCGCGGCGGAGCAGAACGGCAATGCCGAAACGGACTGATGCTCAGCGTCCCGGCGAATTCGAGCTGATCGCGCGGTATTTCGCGCCACTTTCCGGCGAGGGCGCATTCGGCCTCATCGACGATGCAGCGCTGGTTTCGGTCACTCCCGGCAAGGCGTTGGCGATGACGCAGGATGCGATCATGGCCGGGGTGCATTTCCTGCCCGACGACCCGCCGAACCTCATCGCGGCGAAAGCCCTGCGGGTGAACCTTTCCGATCTCGCGGCCAAGGGGGCGACGCCCGCGGCCTTTTCGCTGTCACTCGGCCTGCATGATGGCTGGGACGAAGCGTGGATCGCCGCCTTTGCCGGTGGACTCGCCAGCGATTGCGCCAGCTACGGGCTTTCACTAAGCGGCGGCGATACATTCCGCGCGCCGGGCGGACCGGTGATTTCGATCACCGCCTGGGGCGAGATAGACCCTGCCGCCTACAAGTCCCGTCTGGGCGCGCGGCCGGGCGATCTTCTCTTTGTAACCGGCACGATCGGGGACGGCGCCATCGGCCTCAAGGTGCGGCTGGGCGAGGCCGGTTACCGCGATTTGCCCGCCGCGCCGATCCTGCTTTCGCTCTATTTGGCGCCCCGTCCGCCGGTACGCTTCGCTCCGTTGATTGCGCAATTTGCATCCGCGAGCATGGACATTTCCGACGGTTTTGTCGGCGACCTTCGCAAGATGGCGCTGGCCTCCGGCGTGAGCATGGAGGTTCATGCCGGGAACCTGCCGTTTTCCCCGCAGGTGCGCGAAGCACTGGCCTTGCCCGGCGCGATGGTTGCGGCGCTGACGGGCGGCGACGACTACCAGATCCTGTTCACGGTCAGTCCGGCGCGTCTCGAGGCGTTTCGCGAGGCTGCAGCCTTGCAGGATGTCACGGTGACGCAAATCGGCCACGTGGTGCCGTCCGATGCGCAATCGCCAATCTTCATTCGTGAACTCAAGGGCGTTGACGTGACGGCTTCCGCGGGTTCCTACTCGCATTTTTAGGGACGCATGATGACATTCGCCTACGCCACGCAAGCCGAAACCGAACAGGCCCACGAAAACGCACTGGCCCGCAAGAATGCTTGGCTTTATGCGCTGTGCCAGGCCTTCACCAGTTCGTCTGCGCCGATCAGCATCGCGCTCGGCGGACTTGCCGGGGCATACCTGCTCGACGCCGACAAGTCGCTCGCCACCGCGCCGGTGACCGGCTTCAACATTGGCGTGGCGCTGGCCGCACTTCCCGCCGCGATGATCATGCGCAGGATCGGCAGGCGGCTCGGCTTCATGACCGGTGCGGTGATCGGCATTGCCGGCCTGCTGGTTGCGGCCGGTGCGCTGGTCATTCATTCCTTCTGGCTGTTTGCATTCGGCCTGTTGCTCACAGGTTCGGCCAATGGTTTCGCACAGCAGTTCCGTTTCGCGGCTGCCGACCGGGGAACGCCGGCATTTCGCGCCAAGGCGATCTCGATCGTGCTGATCGGCGGCGTCGCCGCCGCCATTATCGGCCCGCAGCTCGTATTGTGGACGCGCGACCTGCTGTCGCCGATTCCCTTCGCCGGAGCGTTTCTGGCGGGTACCTTGCTCTTTGCCGCAAGCCTCGTGGTGATGAGCTTTCTCGATCCGCCTCCTCCTGCAAAACCCCTCGAGGCCGGCGCAGTCGCCGATACCGGCAGGCCGCTTTCGGTGATCATGAGCCAGCCGCGCTTCATCGTGGCGGTCATGTGCGCAATCGGTTCTTACGCCATGATGAGCCTGGTCATGACCGCCGCTCCGCTCGCCATGATCGGTTGCGGCTTTTCCATCGACGACGCCACGCTCGGCATCCAGTGGCACGTGATGGCGATGTTCGCGCCGAGTTTCTTCACCGGAAATTTGATTGTCCGGTTCGGCAAGGAAAAGGTCATCGCCGCAGGAATGCTGATTTTGGCGATTTGCGCGGCGATTGCCCTGGCAGGCATTTCGCTTGCCAACTTCTGGGGAGCGCTGGTGCTGCTCGGCCTGGGCTGGAACTTCGGTTTCATCGGGTCCACGGCCATGATCACCGAAACCTACCTGCCGGCAGAAAAAAGCAAGGCGCAAGGCGCCAATGACCTGTTGCTGTTCGGCTCGGTTGCCCTAGCATCCTTGATGTCGGGCCATACGCTCAACGCCTACGGCTGGAACATGGTGAACCTGATTGTATTTCCGGTCGTGCTTGTCTGTCTGATCGCATTGATTTGGTTGAGCATTCGCGAATCGAGGGATGGCCGGGCCAAACTCTCGTCCTGATTTGACCCGCATTCCGTGTCGTGGCCCGGAAGGCGCGTTTACTAAACCACAAAAACCTGTAGTTGCGACATCTCATGTCGCAAATTGTTGCCACTTGCCCCGTCTGATGGTTTACACATCGTATACGCAGAGGCATACATAAAGTATGTCCTTCGCATAGGGGCAAATAAATCATGAGTATGTTTCCAGGACTCGCCGAGCGATTGGCGGCAGCCGTGCTGTCGTCATGCACATATGTAGACTGTGCCAAGAATGAATTGGTCAATTCTGCGGGAACCCTTCCCTCGGGCATGACCGCGGTAAAGCAGGGATTGATCGGGGCCTACGTAACGGCGATGGGGCAGGAAGCCCTTGTCGCGCCGGTTACGCCAGGCTCCATTTTCGAGACCCGGCTGAACCGCACGATACCCAGTGTCATCACCTACCGTGCATTGGCGCCGACAAGGCTGCTGAAGCTTTCCGAGGAGCGGTTCCAGGAATTCCTGCAGAACCCGGAATTTTCACAATGGTGCAGCACGAACCAGTACCGCAACTTCACCATGCTCACCCGCATCGGCGCCGCGGCAGCGCAGAAGAACACCGATCGCAAGATCCTGGTCTTCGTTTCCGGCTATCTTGAAAGCTACTTCAACCGTCCGTTGGGCGAGGCGGAAACCGCAGAGTGGCTGCTGACCCAGTCGCACGTCTCCGACATATTGGGGATCACCCGTACCCACCTCAATGCACGGCTCAGCACGCTGGCCAAGCAGGGCGTGATGGAGATCCGGCGCAGACAGATCGTCTGGCGCCGGCCCCAGGAACTGATGGCTGCCTGAGAGCAGCCTCCTTGCGCACGGCCGGCGGTAACACCGCCGGCCCCGGCATGGCTTCAACCTGACCCATGCTTTCCCTAATACCTAACGATGTCTTGACGCGGCCCGCTTTCTGAATAGTGTGCGCCACGGTTTCACCCTGTGCGCGCGCGGCTCGGCACGGCAGGGCAAAAGCGTTGGAGGGCGGGTGCTTTTCCCTCCTGCGCTGGACATCTCAAAAAGGGAAAATCCACATGAATGCTCTCAATATGGCGATCGCCTGCGGGCTGTTGTCGATCGTTTACTCGGTCTGGGCAACCCGCTCGGTCATGGCGGCCGACACCGGATCGGCAAGGATGCAGGAAATCGCCGCTGCGATCCGCGAAGGCGCGTCCGCATATCTCAACCGCCAATACCTGACCATTGCGGTCGTTGGCGCCATCGTTTTCGTCATCGCCTGGCTGCTCATCGGCTGGGCTGCCGCGATCGGCTTCCTGATCGGCGCGGTATTGTCTGGCGTTGCGGGCTTCATCGGCATGAACGTCTCGGTCCGCGCGAATGTGCGCACGGCGCAGGCGGCATCCAAGAGCCTTGCAGGCGGTCTCGACATCGCCTTCAAGGCGGGCGCGATCACCGGCATGCTCGTGGCCGGCCTCGCACTTCTCGGTGTCGCGGTGTACTACCTCATCCTCACCGAGATCCTCGGCTACGTTCCGAGCGACCGCATTGTCATCGACGCGCTTGTCTCGCTCGGATTTGGCGCTTCGCTGATTTCGATCTTCGCCCGCCTCGGCGGCGGCATCTTTACCAAGGGCGCGGACGTCGGCGGCGATCTCGTCGGCAAGGTCGAGGCGGGAATTCCCGAGGACGACCCGCGCAACCCGGCAACCATTGCCGACAATGTTGGCGACAATGTCGGCGATTGCGCCGGTATGGCGGCCGACCTCTTTGAAACCTACGCGGTTACCGTCGTCGCGACGATGGTCCTCGCGGCGATCTTCTTCGCCGGTACGCCGGTGCTCGAATCGGTCATGGTCTATCCGCTCGCCATTTGCGGCGCGTGCATCCTGACCTCGATCATTGGCACCTTCTTCGTTAAGCTTGGCGCCAACGGCTCGATCATGGGCGCCCTCTACAAGGGCCTGATCGTGACCGGCCTGCTGTCGATCATTGGCCTCGGCGGCGCGACCTCGCTGACCATCGGCTGGGGCCAGATCGGTGAAGCCGACGGCATGGCGATCACCGGAACGAACCTCTTCTTCTGCGGCATTGTCGGCCTGCTCGTGACTGCCCTGATCGTGGTCATCACCGAATACTACACCGGTACCAACAAGCGCCCGGTCAACTCGATCGCGCAAGCATCGGTCACCGGCCACGGCACCAACGTCATCCAGGGCCTTGCGGTCTCGCTGGAATCAACGGCGCTGCCGGCCATCGTGATCGTCGCCGGCATCATCGCGACCTACCAGCTCGCCGGCCTGTTCGGCACGGGCATCGCGGTCACCACCATGCTTGGCCTTGCCGGCATGATCGTGGCGCTCGACGCCTTCGGCCCGGTCACCGACAATGCCGGCGGCATTGCCGAAATGTCGGGGATGCCCAAGGAAGTGCGCCAGTCCACTGACGCGCTCGACGCGGTCGGCAACACCACCAAGGCAGTCACCAAGGGCTATGCGATCGGTTCGGCGGGCCTCGGCGCGCTGGTCCTTTTCGCCGCCTACACCAACGACCTTGCCTACTTCAGCCAGCGGGGCGCGGAATATCCGTACTTCGCCGATGTAGGTGCGATCTCGTTCGACTTGTCCAATCCCTATGTTGTCGCGGGCCTGATCTTCGGCGGCCTCATTCCCTACCTGTTTGGCGGCATCGCCATGACAGCGGTTGGCCGGGCAGCCGGTGCGATCGTCGAGGAAGTGCGCCGCCAGTTCCGCGACAAGCCGGGCATCATGGCCGGCACGGACCGTCCGGATTATGCCCGCGCCGTCGACATCCTGACGAAGGCCGCGATCCGCGAGATGATCATCCCGTCGCTTCTACCGGTCCTGGCCCCGCTCGTCGTTTATTTCGGCGTGCTGGCAATTTCAGGCTCCAAGGCCTCGGCATTCGCCGCCCTCGGTGCTTCCTTGCTCGGCGTGATCGTCAACGGCCTGTTCGTCGCCATCTCGATGACGTCGGGCGGCGGCGCATGGGACAATGCCAAGAAGTCGTTCGAGGACGGCTTCGTCGACAAGGACGGCGTCAAGCACCTCAAGGGTTCCGAAGCGCACAAGGCCTCGGTTACCGGGGACACCGTCGGCGATCCCTACAAGGACACCGCCGGACCGGCCGTAAACCCGGCGATCAAGATCACCAACATCGTGGCGCTGTTGCTGCTGGCCGTGCTCGCGCACGCCTGATCAGCAGGGCAGGCCGAAAAGAAAAACCCGCGGGGAGCAATCCCCGCGGGTTTTTGTTGACCCGAACTGTTTCGGATGGGTTCTAGAAAGTGGGTCCGCCACCGCCACCTACGCCGCCGCCGGGAAGCGGTGTGATCGGGCCTTTCTTGCCGCTGCCGGGTCCTGCAAGGATCTGGCCGAGGAAGTTGAGATCCTTTCCGCCGGTCGGCGTCGTGCGCGTGATGAAGTCGAAGACCTTGCCGTCCTTCAAACCGTAGTCGCCGACACGGGTGACCGTGCCTTCCTCGTCGAAATAGACGGCCAGCACCCTTTGATCGACGACCTTGGCTCTCTGATATGCAAAGGTTTTCTGGCGCTTTTGGGAAATGTAGTAGTAGGTTTCGCTGGATTCGAAAGTGCCGGTGGTCGATGGCGATCCCAGCGCAAGCAGCACCTGGTCGCGGCTTGAGCCGACCGGTATCAGGTCCACCTGGTCCTGGGTGACCACTGCTCCATGCACCATTACCTGGGTTGGATTGCACCCTGCCAGTGCCACTGCCGCGCCGACCAGCGCCGCCGAAGCGGCAAGCCGTGCCATGGCTGCCATTTTCCGTGGCATGTCTTCACGCGCTATCGACATTTTTGTACGCTGCCCCGAAGCAATGGTTTTCCTGTCAATTCAGGAGGCCACGGTATATCACCGGCCCCTCGATTTCTTCAATCTCATTTGCCGCGCGCCTTTTCCGGCGGCACGGGAACAAGCAACATGATCCTGCGATTTCTCGCAAGCTCTCGGCAAGATCCAGTCCCGCAGCAACTTTATGGCGCGGTTGTGACGCAGGCGCGCAAACCTGTATTCTATCTGCGCCGCGGCTTCGCCGATACCGTGACCGGCCGCTTCGACGTACTTGCGCTACACATGTTCCTGTTCAGCCGTCGGCTATCCCGCGAGGACGATTCGCGGGCCGCGGCACTGTCGCAGGAGGTTTTCGACGCATTCACTGACGGGATCGACGACGCATTGCGCGCGCTCGGCATCGGCGACACATCTGTTCCCAAACGCAAGCAGGCCATGGTTCACGGCTTTTACGCCCAGATCGAGGAATTCGCGCCGCCGATGGACAAGGAGGACGCTGCCGCCCTTGGCGAGGCCGTATCGCGCCGTTTTTTTGAAAGCGGCAACAAGGATGAATCCGTGCGCCTCGCCGCCTATATGCTCGATTGCGCCAGCGCATTGGCGGCGCAGGAATTCAGCGCCATCGGCAATGGCCTTTTGTCGTGGCCGCAGCCGGATTGAACGGATAACCGAATGGGCCCGATCCCCTCTTTCGACGTAAATGTAACGACGCTGCCAGGTTCGGGTTTTCCCGTTGCGCTTCGGCCCGGCGAAAAGGAGCGCGCGGCAATTGCGCAGGCGGCCGGCATCACCGCATTGCCAATGCTTGAGACAGACCTGGTGCTGAAACGCTGGCGGCGCGACGGCGTCGAGGTTACCGGCGAACTGCGCGCACGCACCGAACAGCCATGCGTCATCACGCTCGAACCGGTGTTCCAGGAAATCTCCCAGAAGCTGCGCACCACCTTCCTGCCCGAGCACTCGGCGCTTGCCGTTCCTGTCCACCGACAGGACCGTGAACTGGTGCTTGACCCGGAAGGCGACGATCCGCCTGAGACTTTCGAAGGTGACAGCATCGACCTGTGGCCATTCGTGCTGGAGATGCTGGTTCTGGCGCTTGATCCTTTTCCACGCGCGCCCGGTGCGCAATTGGAAGCAGCGCCGGATGAGGCCGGCGAGCCGGAAAATGCCGGAAAGTCGCCGTTTGCGGTGCTACAGGCGTTGAAATCCAAGGATAAATGAGCATCTCGGCTGTCTTGCCGGCAAGAATTGGTATTGCGGCGCCCGGCGATGGCCTATTGTCGGCTTGGCCCGTATCGGATAACTCCACGCTGAATTACGGTGCACGGCCGCACCGGTGCTTCTCGCAAAACCGGTCCTTATGACAGCTACATTGACAGTTTCGCTGGATGCGATGGGCGGAGACCACGGCGCGGCTGTGGTTCTCGGCGGGGCCGAGATTGCGCTGATGCGCAAGCCGGACTTGCGCTTCCTGCTTTTCGGCGATGAAGCCGTGATCAGGCAATTGCTGGAAAAGCATCCCGCGCTCGAAAGGGTTTCGCATGTGCGCCATTGCGAAGTCTCGATCGCCATGGACGAAAAGCCGAGCCAGGCGCTGCGCCACGGCCGCGGCAAATCCGGCATGTGGCAGGCGATTGACGCGGTCAAGACCGGCGATTCCGCGTTTTGCGTGTCTGCCGGCAATACGGGTGCGTTGATGGCCATGGCGCGATTCTGCCTGCGGACCATCGAGGGCATAGAGCGTCCGGCGATGGCAGCGTTGTGGCCGACGCTGAAGGGCGAGAGCGTGGTGCTGGACGTAGGCGCCAATGTCGGAGCTGATGCGTCCCAACTGGTCGATTTCGCCTTGATGGGCGCGGCTATGGCGCGCGCGCTTTACGACCTTGAAAAGCCCACCGTCGGGCTGCTGAATATCGGGGTCGAGGAGGTCAAGGGCCAGGAACAGGTGCGCGAGGCCGGCCAGATTCTGCGCGATGCGGGGCTGGAAAACCTCGAGTACCATGGTTTCGTCGAAGGCGATGACCTGGGCAAGGGCACGGTGGATGTCGTCGTCACCGAGGGATTTGCCGGCAACATTGCGCTAAAGACCGCTGAAGGCACCGCCCGGCAGATCGCACAATATTTGCGTGCGGCGATGAGCCGGACCCTGATGGCCCGCATCGGTTATCTTTTCGCCAGGGCCGCTTTCGAGCACCTTCGCGAGAAGATGGATCCGCGAAAGGTCAACGGCGCGGTGTTCCTGGGCCTTAACGGGCTCGTGGTGAAAAGCCATGGCGGCACGGATGCCGAAGGCTATGCCGCCGCGATCGAGGTCGGATACGACATGGCCGCAAACGGCATCATCGAAAAAATAAAAAGCGACCTTACCTTTTTTGGCGGACTGCGTGTCGCCAAGACGGAAGGCTGAAGAAAAGCCGGCCGCCAAGGCGGACCGTTCCACGGGAAAAATCAAGTGATACGATCGATAGTTACCGGTTGCGGCTCCTACCTTCCCTCGCGTGTGATGAAGAACACGGATTTCGAGGGCATTGTCGAGACCAGCGATGAATGGATTGTGCAGCGCACCGGCATCCGCCAACGCCACATCGTCGCGGAGGGCGAAACCACTGCGGATCTGGGCGAACATGCCGCCCGGGCCGCGCTCGCCGATGCCAGGCTGTCGATCGCCGATATCGACATGATCATCCTCGCGACTTCGACGCCAAACAACACGTTCCCCGCGACAGCGGTGGAAATCCAGCAACGCCTTGGCATGAACCACGGTTTCGCCTTCGACACGCAAGCCGTATGTTCCGGCTTCGTCTACGCCGTCACCACGGCCGACCAGTATATCCGCACGGGCTTCGTGCGGCGGGTGCTCGTCATCGGCGCGGAAACCTTCTCGCGCATTCTCGACTGGAACGACCGAACCACCTGCGTGCTGTTCGGCGACGGCGCCGGTGCGGTGGTGCTTGAGGCCGCCGAAGGCGCGGGCGCCATGACCGACCGCGGCATTCTCGCTTCGGCGCTGCGCTCGGACGGCTCGCATCGCGACAAGCTCTATGTAGATGGCGGACCGTCGACAACCGGCACGGTTGGCCATCTGCGCATGGAAGGCAAGGAAGTCTTCCGCCATGCGGTCGGCATGATCACCGATGTGATCGAGGCGGCCTATGCCGCGACCGGGATGGGATCGGACGACATCGACTGGTTCGTGCCGCACCAGGCGAACCGGCGCATCATCGACGCTTCCGCAAAGAAGCTCGGCATCGCCCCGCAAAAGGTCGTCGTGACCGTGGACAGGCACGGCAACACTTCCGCCGCGTCCATTCCGCTCGCCTTGTGCGAGGCGGTTCGCGACGGGCGCATATGCCGCGGCGACATCGTTCTGTTGGAGGCGATGGGCGGCGGATTTACGTGGGGTTCGGTGCTTTTGCGCTGGTAACACACGCTTCCTTTCCCCGGCGCGATCATTCCCTTGAAATATTTGTTAATTTGCGGGAATATTGTGTTTGTCTGACGAGTTTGAAAGTTGGGCGGTCACGGGAAGCCACTTTCAAGTGCAACCTTTCCGGGCCGGTTCGCAAAGGCTGCAATAAACGCCGGCAACCGCTTTCGGGGGAACTTGGGCAGCGAAGCGTTACTCCCTGACGCGTCGTTGCAATGAACCGCACGCGTCTGTTGACGCGGCAAAAACATGGCGCAGCGGAAATCCGCGCGCCCAACCAATACAGGTGGGTGTCACATGGGGGGAAAAACCTTAACCCGGATGGATTTGGCCGAGGCTGTCTACCAGAAGGTTGGATTGTCGCGGACGGAATCGGCCGAACTTGTCGAGTTGGTGCTCGACATGATCGCCGACCGGGTAGTGCAGGGCGATTCGGTGAAGCTGTCCTCTTTCGGCTCTTTTGTGGTCCGTCACAAGAACGAACGCGTCGGTCGCAATCCAAAGACTGGCGAGGAAGTGCCGATCACGCCGCGCCGGGTAATGGTCTTCAAGCCGTCGCATGTGCTCAAGGAAGCGGTGCTGAGCGGGCATCTTGCATTGCGCCGGAAGGCTTCCTGACGCCTGAGGCTGGCGGGCGCAAGGAATCATGTTAGCTTTCCCGCTCCCGGCCGATGGATGGCCGGTAGTTCGGATTTGCGAGTGACGCCATGAACAAGAGCCCCGACGCTTTCCGCACCATTTCCGAGGTGGCGGAGGATCTGGACCTTCCCCAGCACGTCCTTCGCTTCTGGGAAACGCGGTTCCGCGAAATCAAGCCGCTGAAGCGCGGCGGCGGCAGGCGTTATTATCGCCCTGACGACGTCGATCTTTTGCGCGGGATAAAGCACCTCCTTTACGACGAGGGCTATACCATTCGCGGGCTGCAAAGAATCCTCAAGGAGCAAGGTAACCGCTTCGTGGTATCCGTTGGGAGGGGTGAAATCTCCGCGGAAGCCGCAAGTGTGCTTGGTGCTGCCGAAAAGACCGTTGCCGAACCAACCTCAGAAGATCAACTTGCCGAAGAAGAGGCCGGTGCAGGTCAGCGCGAGGCGCGCGCACCTGATCAGCGCCGGGCGCGTACGGTGGGCGAAATCACCGCTCCGGCCCGTCCACGAGGTTTCTTTGACCGCCTGCGCGGCCGTGAGGAGGAGATCGAGGAAGAAATTCCCGGCCGCAGCCTGTCAGCCGATGAACGGCGCAGCCTGCAGGCAACCCTTTACGAACTGCTTGAATGCAAGCGGCTGCTGGACCAGGTCCGCGGCGCTTGAGATTCCCGTTTTTGTGGAGAATGGCCATGTGCAATGTCGGCAAGACCGGCGCAAGCGGCGGATCGACGTTTGCGGACCGGTTGCCCATCAGTCACGTCGCGGGCGGTTCTGACCGCAGCCTGGCGGCAGCGTGATGGGAACGGTTCCGCTTGTTGGCGATGAGGTGGCCAGCGCCGAGGCGAAAGCCGTGTTCGACGATATCCGCGCCAGGCGCAACACCGACTACGTCAACAATTTCTGGCGGGCGCTGGCGGCCGATCCGCAATTGCTGAAACAGACCTGGGATCGGGTACAGGCGGTTATGGCGCCCGGCGCGCTTGATCCGCTCGTCAAGGAACTCGTCTACATCGCGGTTTCAACGGCAAACAATTGCAGCTATTGCGTTCATTCGCACACCGCAGCCGCTCGCGCCAAGGGCATGACACCGGACCAGCACGCGGAATTGCTGCAGGTGATTGCCTTGGCCAGCCACACCAATGCACTTGCAACCGCGTTGCAGGTCGATGTCGACGACCGGTTCAAGGCCTGACGCCAATCTTGCATGTCTAAGGAAGAAATTGGTCGGAGCGAGAGGATTCGAACCTCCGACCCCCTGCACCCCATGCAGGTGCGCTACCAGGCTGCGCTACGCTCCGAGAATGTCGCGGACCCTATAGAAGCAGGTTTTCCAATTCAACCGGAAAGATGGGGTTTGCGCGCCATTGTGCCGACGGCCGCTTGAGAGAGCATTCCGGGGCGGCGCTGCGCCTGCCATTGCCGCTCCAGCGCCATGCATCCCCAGACGATCCCCATCGAAAGGTAGAAATGCCGCCACTTGTCGGTGTCGATCACAATTCCGATCAGCAGATGACCCAGGAACACGACATAGGCGATCTGGAAGTAGGGCAGCCAGGGCCGTTGCCTGAACAGCATCTTGAATCCGCCAATGAGCGTCCAAAGGATCATGGCCATCCACGCCAGGAATCCGGTCCAGCCATAATCCATGAGCGCCTTCAGATACATGTTGTGCGTATCTTCGGTAAAGATGAAGCCGAATGAGAGCGGGCCTATTCCAAGCGGCTTTTCGGTCGACAGGATGAAGCCGTCGTAGTGGCGGGCAAACCGCCCCTGCCTGCCTCCGTCATATTCTTGCACCACCTTGGTGCGTTGGTCGAAGAGATTGGCGACCGCCGGGACCTGCAAAGCCGCGGCAAGCATCACAACGATCATGGAGGCGCCGATGACCGCCAGCACGATGTATTTGAGCCGGTTCCGTGCCTTCTGTTCGTTGACGATGAGCAGGAAATAGAAAACCGCCGCCGTTACCACCGCAAGGCCCCATGCCGCGCGCGAGAATGCAAGGAACAGCCCGAGCAGGATGACCAGCAGCATCGCGATGCGCAGCGGCATCAGCGCCTTGCTCCGGTTCACGATGCCGTAGATCAGGTAAAGGATCGGCATCGCCAGGAAAGGCCCGTAGACATTGGGGTCCTGGAACGCGCCCATGGCCCGCGAATAACGCGTGAACATCTCGAAGCCTGGCACGCCGAAATAGCCGATGATGCCAAGTGCCGAGGTGATGGCGGCGGAAACGACGTAGGCCCTGAAGATGAGCCGCAGCCTGCCCATGTCCTCGCGGATAAGGATCGCGAAGAACACCGAAGTCAGGGCGAGGAAATATGTTACCGCGACATACATGAAGCCGCGGTCCCATTCGGGAATCTGCCAGCTGGACAGGACGCCGCCGGCGCAGAAAATCGTGAGCAGGATGAGAAGCGGCATGATCGTGCGCGGTACGCGCATTCCAAAAAGCGCCCAGATCACGAGCATCGCGCAAAGCATCAGCTCGTACGGGGCAGGCTCGAAGATCACGAAGCCGCCAAGGAAGGTGGCGAAGGCGATCGTGCCGTTCGAGATCATGGAGATCTGCGCGCGGCGAAGCGCGCTCGCGGGCAGGGCCGCTTCTGGCGCCGTCAGGCAGGAATGGACCGCCGCCACGCTCAATATGCGTTGTCCGTGTTCAAAAGCTTGAACGGCGTCAATGCCAATATGTAGAGGTCGAGCAGCAGTGACCAGTTTTCGATGTAGTAGAGATCGCAGTTGACGCGCTCTCGGATCTTGACCGCGCTGTCGACTTCCCCGCGCCAGCCATTCACCTGCGCCCAGCCGGTAACGCCGGGCTTGACCTTGTGGCGGGCGAAATAGCCGTCAACGACTTCGTCCCACAGCTTGTTTCCGGTATGCGCGTTGACGGCATGCGGACGCGGGCCGACGAGCGAAAGTTCGCCCCGCAACACGTTGAAGAGCTGCGGAAGTTCGTCGATCGAGGTCTTGCGGATGATGCGGCCGACGCGCGTTACGCGCGGATCGTTCTTTGTCACCACTTTCTTGGCGTCCGGGTCCGACATCTCGTGATACATCGAGCGGAACTTCAAGACTTCGATGACCTCGTTGTTGAACCCGTAGCGGCGCTGGCGGAAGATCACCGGCCCCTTGCTCTCCCAGCGTATGGCGAGCGCGGTTGCGAGCATCAGCGGCGACAAAAGCACCAGCGCAACAGCGGAAATGGAGACATCGAACACGCGCTTGGTGATCGCGTCCCAATCGGCGATCGGCTTGTCGAAAACGTCGAGGAAGGGCAGTGAGCCCTCATAGGAATAGGAACGCGGGCGGAAGCGCAGCTTGTTGGCATGCGCCGAAAGGCGGATGTCCACCGGCAACACCCACAGCTTCTTCAAAAGTTGCAGAACCCGCTTTTCGGCCGACAGGGGCAGCGAAACGATCAACATGTTGACGCGCGCCATGCGCCCGAATTCGACCAGTTCCGGCACGGTTCCAAGCTTGGGGTAACCGGCGACGATCGGCGGCGAGCGTGTGTCATCCCGGTCATCGAATATCCCGCAAATGCGGATATCGCTGTTGCGTTGCGATTCAAGCGACCTGATCAATTCCTCGGCCGGAACGCCGCCGCCCACGATGACCGCGCGCCGCTCGAGCCGCCCGTCAGCCATCAGCCTTCGGACCGCTATCCACACGGCCGCGCGATAGGCAGCGAGCACCAGCAAACCCGTCGCGAACCACAGGCCGAACCACAGCCGCGAGAAATCGGCCGAAGTCTTGGAAAAGAAGCCGATGACCACCAGCACGAGGAGCGCCATCGTGAAGCCGGTCAGCGCCTTGGTGTATTGCGCGATGAAATTGCGAAGCGAGGTAATCTGGTATCCGTCCAGCGCCTGGATGAAACAGATTGCCAGGATGGAGCCGAAGAAAGCAGCGCCGGCATGTTTCAGGAAGTCGGCGTCTGCCGCTGGCATGTAGAAGCTGATGATTGCCAGCGCCATTGCCAGCAGGCACAGGAACTCGAATACGCGCACGAGGCCGGAAATGAGGTTCGGCGCTACCGAATCGGCCGAGAAAAGCTCGGCCACCTGCTTGGCCAGTTCGTTGAGTTCAACCTTGCGGGCCTGCCCTGTGGCAGTTTCGAGGCTCGCCTCGCGCACCGCCTTGGGTGTAAAGATTTCAGCAACGCCGCCGCCCTTGTCGTCGGAGAGCATGGCAATTCCCCCAGTACTTCGAATATGCAGCCTAAGTAAGCGGAAATGGCTAATAAACGCTGCATGCGCGGCCCAATGCGAGGGCGATCGGGCTGCCGCCGGAAAAGACGGTTAATGTTGCGTTAAAGGCTGTCGCGATAGGCCTTTTCCATGGCGCTTGCCATGGCTTCCACCGAGAAACGCTTGTACAGCGCGGCGCTGGCTTCTGCCGCCTTCGCATCGCGGTGCGGATCGTCAAGCGTTTCGAGCATTTGCGAGGCCAGCGCTTCGACATTGCCAGGCTCAACCAGCGTGCGGTCGCTTCCCTCGAAAATCTCTGGAATGCCGCCCACCCGAGTGGCGACCAGCGGCTTGGCCGCAGCGACGGCCTCCAACACGATATAGGGCATCGATTCGGCGCGCGACGGCACCACAACGACCTTTGCCTTGGCAAAGGCCTGCCGGGCAGGCATCGGGTCATGGACTGCGATTGCCTGCGACAGCCCCGCCTTGGCGATCCGCTGGATATAGGCCGGCCTGTCCGGCCCGTCGCCGATGAAATTCGCGGTGATTTCGCGGCCGGTGTGCTTGCGCAGATATGCGATGGCATCGAGAAAGACGTCGCAGCCCTTCAGGTTGCGCATCATGCCGATGTAGAGAAAATCCGTCGCGTCCGGCGCTGTCGCCACCGGCTCGAACTCATGCGGGGAAAGGCCGTTATAGACGATCGTCACCGGGCGGTGGGGCTTTCCCACCTTTGCGGCATAGCCCTCCGCCTCATAGTGCGAGACGAAGACCAGCCTGTCGGTCATCTTTTCCAGCATGCGTTCAAGGGCGAAGAACACCCGCCCGTTGAGGCTGCCTGCATCGTAGTGGATGGAGCCGCCATGCGGGCAATAGAGACGGGCAACGCGACTACCTGATACCCGTAACGCCGAACCGATCATGCGGGCATAGGCGCCGCCCTTGGCGCCATGCGAATGCAGCACATCCGGTTGCAATTTCCTGATTTCACCAAAGGCGCGCCACAGCGCGGCCAGGTCGCGCGGCGTGATGGCGCGGTCCATTGGAATTCTCGTCAGCCCCAGGGCGAGGTCGGGCATCAGCGTTTCGAAGAGCGCTTCTTCGAAAGCCCCGCCGGTAGTTGAGTCGCAAACAATCCCCACCGAATGCCCCGCCGCCGATTGCGCCGCGACGAGATCGCGCACATGGCGGAAAATGCCGCCAACGGGCGAGCGAAAACAATGGACGATCCGCATTGGCTCGTTGCTCATGCGTCAGAACAGGCGTTCGCGGACATAGATGGTGTCGCCGGGAAGGATCGGGTCGGAAAGCGGAACCCGGCCGTTCAACACATTGCCGTTCACCTGCCTGGTGATGTCTGCATTGTCCTGCAGCGCCCGCGGCGAAAACCCGCCGGCAATGGCGATTGCGTTCTGGACGGTCATTCCCGGAACATAGGAATATTGTCCGCCCTGGCTGACCTCGCCCATGATGAAGAAAGGACGGTACCGTTCGATTTCGACCGAAACGTCCGGATTGCGAAGAAAGCCCTGGCGCAGCTTTCCGGCCAGTTGTGCTTCCAGTTCCTGCGGCGTGCGGCCGCGCGCCTCCACGGAGCCGATCAGCGGGAAGGCGATGAATCCTGCCTTGTCTACCGAATAGCTGTTCGTCAGGTCCGTCTCGCCGAACACGGTCACGCGGACCCGGTCGCCGGAATCGAGCGTGTATGGCTGCGTCAGTGCAGCCTGGAAAGTCTCGTTTACCGGCTTGTAGGTCGAGCAGGCGGTTATCGCAGCCGACACAGCCAGGATGACGAGCATTTTTCGAAGGGACGGCATGGTTTGACGCGACATCACATTTCCTGAAACTCGCCTCCAGCCGGCATGCGGCGTCAAGGCGTGATGCGTGGCATTAAGCTACAAACATGGTTAATGTCGCGTAAACAATGAAAATTCGCCCGGGAAGGCCCGGTAAAATTTCATTAATATAGTTTAAACGAAATTAATATAGATTAATACTTATATTATTTTTCCATTAACACGCTGGTTACCATGTTTATTCACAATGGCTACATGTTTCCGCGTCCTGGTTGTGAGGAGTATGACAATGTCCGGCGCCAATGAATTGAGCAGGGATGTCGATATCGACATATCCGGACTTTTTGCCGAACTGCGCCGCAAGCTTTGGCTGGTGATTGCCGTGCCGCTGGTCGTGGGTGCCGGGCTGTTCGTGTTTTTCGCGGGGATGGATCCAAGCTACAAGTCGAGTGCTCGGATCATCATCGAAAAGCGCGAATCGATATTCACGCGCCAGTCGAACGGTGACGTCACGCTTTCGGGAAACCAGTTCGATGAGCAGGCGGTTGGCAGCCAGGTGGAAGTTCTGGCATCCGACGATCTGGCGCTCAAGGTCATCAACCGTCTCAACCTCATCGAGAACCCGGAATTCAATGCGCCGCCATCATTCCTTGGCAACCTTCTGGCCATGGCCGGCAGCGGAACTGGCTCCGGCGCCTCGCCACAGGAGCGGCTGCTGAAGGAATTCCGCAGCCGCCTTTTGGTCTACGCAGTCGAAAAGTCGCGCGTCATTGCCATCGAGTTCTGGGCCCATGACCGCAAGCTGGCGCAGGAAGTGCCCAATGCGCTGGCGGACGAATATCTTGCTTTCACAAAGCAGGCGCAGCTTCAATCCACCGAGGACGCTACCGGATGGCTTGGACCGGAAATCGAGGAACTGCGCGCGAGAGTGCGCGAATCCGAAGCAAAGGTTGCCGAGTACCGCGCCAATTCCGACATTCTTGTCGGCAACAACAATGCGCTTTTGTCTACGCAGCAGCTTTCCGAGGTTTCGTCCGAACTGTCGCGTGTTCGCGGTGATCGCTCGGCTGCGGAAGGAAAGATCGTCGCCATCCGCGCGGCGCTCGACAAGGGCGGCTCGCTTGACGTCATCCCCGAAGTGATGGCCTCGCAGCTTGTCCAGCGTCTGCGCGAACGGGAAGTGTCGCTTCAGGCGCAGATTTCCGAACTCGGCACGTCGTTGGGACCAAACCATCCCCGGCTCAAGGCGCTCAAATCGCAGGCCGGCGATTTTTCCGGCCAGATCAGGACAGAGGCGCGGAACATCCTTTCAAGCCTTGAAAACAATGTCGACCTGCTGCGCAGGCAGGAATCCGTGCTGATCCAGGAGGTCAACCGGCTGAAGGCGGAATCGAGCCGCGTGGGCGAGGCCGAGGTCGAACTTCGCGCGCTTGAACGCGAGGCAGCCGCGCAGCGCGAACTGCTCGAAACCTATTTGACGCGCTACAGGGAAGCGGCGAGCCGCACCAGCCGCGACTATTTGCCGATCGACGCCCGGATCATCTCGCGTGCCGTGATGCCTGCATCGAGTTTTTTCCCGAAGGTCATTCCGTTCACGCTGGCAGGCGTGGTCATGGCGCTGGTGCTAGTGGTGGTGGGCGTGCTTGCCGCAGCGCTTCTCAGCGGAAAGGCGTTGAAGGCCGTCGGAACGGTTGCTCCGTCGATGGTGCCGGAACGCATAGAATTGGAACCCGTGATGCAGGACGAAACCAGGGCGGTCCCGCCGGGTCGGCCGGTACAACCCGGCGCCGCTGAGCGCGCCGCCAATGCCCCCGTTCCTGTTCCCGTCGCCCTCCTTGCCGAGGTGCAAGCGCCTTCCATGTATGCCGGCAATGACACGCCGAACCGACCTGGCGCTGCCAATGATCCGGAAATGTTCGGACATGAGGAAACCGTGTTGGCGATCGCAAATATGGGTCGCGCCACGATTGCAGCGATTTCACCGGGAGGCGATGCCGGGTCCGCGACTACCTGGGAGATGGCGCGGCTGCTGGCTGATGCCGGAAACAGCGTGGTGGTCATCGATCTTACCGGCAGCGCGGTCACGACGCTGGAATTCCTTGGCACAAACAAAGCTGCAGGCATTTCGGACCTGCTTGCGCGCGCGGTGACTTTGCCGAATGCAATCTTTGCCGACCGCGGTTCGCCGGCGCACATCATCCCAGCCGGAACCGGGCGCGATGCCGTGCCGGATGCAATGAACGAACTTTCGCGCATCGCCGCCACCCTGTCGCGCGACTATGAATTCGTGGTGTTCGATTGCGGCTATGCCGGACCCGAAGGATTGGAAAACATCGCCGATGAAGAGACGATCATTGTTGTCAACGCTGAAGGTGCATCGCGGGCCGAGATGAAACATGCCGAAACGGCCTTGCGGGCTGCAGGCTACAAAGATGCCGTGACGGTGAGGCTCGGAGCGGAATTGCGTAAAGGCAGGGCAGCAGTTGCATGAGGGATGCCACGAAAGCTGGGCCCTGGCGCGGCACATGCCATAGCCGTCATCGCCGGCGGCATTTCGCCTGCTCATCCGACATTTCGGTCGGGCCCGATGGCAACCCAATCTAAACATTCCGTATGTATGCCATTCTCGCAACTTAGAGGGATCGCATGCCTGCGGCGCTTGCCCTGAAAACCGTTCTCACCGCTTTGTATGTGTCGGGGGCCACCAAATGGTCCCGGCACGGCGGCATCGGCGCGATCCTGACACTGCATCGCGTGGACCGCGCCGCCGCTCGCTCCCGCTTTGCGCCGAATGCACATTTGACCGTTTCAAGTGAGTTCCTCGACCGGATGCTGGGGCGGCTTTCGAAAAAATTTGATTTCGTCGATCTGGACGAAGCCGCGCGCCGGATCGGCGCCTCCAATGACCGCATCAGCAGCCGACGCTTTCTTGCGGTCACGCTCGATGACGGCTATCGCGACAACCTTGTCAATGCCGTACCGGTCTTCCGCCGGCACAACGTTCCCTACACCATCTTCGTGGCGCCCGGCCTTGTGGAGGGGCAGGCGACGCTTTGGTGGGAAGATCTGGAAGCTATCATCGCGGCAAGGCCGCGCATTGCGATGCACTCCCCAGCAGGCAAGGTCGATTTCGACTTGTCGAGCCCGTCAAAAAAGCGCGCTGCATATTGCGAACTGCTCGAATTTTTCACGACCAAGGTCGATGAGCAGAGCCAGCGGCGAATGATTGCCGAACTCGCCTGGCAGGCTGGAATTGACATCAAGGCCCATCTGGCCCGATCGATCATGAATTGGCGCGAAATCGCGCAACTAGCCGCCGATCCGCTTTGCACCATCGGGGCTCACACGATCCATCACTATGCGGTGGCGCGCCTTGACCCGGCGCAAGCGCGTGCGGAAATGATGGAGAGTGCGCGCATCGTGGAGATGGAGACAGGCAAGGCGCCGCGTCACTTTGCCTACCCCTATGGCTACGCGGCTGCTGCAGGTCCCCGCGACTTTGCATTGGCACGCGAATGCGGCTTTACCACCGCCGTGACAACACGGGTCGGCGTGCTGCACTCATGCCATGCGGCGCACATGCACGCATTGCCGCGCATCTCGATCAACGGCCGCTTTCAAAACGTCAGGCACCTGGAAACGCTGCTGTCGGGCCTGCCATCGCTGTTGGTCAACCGTGGCAGGACGCTAAACGTCGCCTGAACGGCGCTGGCGCGCCGATCCCCGGATCATCCAGTTTATGATGAACATTGCCGGCACGACCCAGGCGATGCCGGTCACCATGAAATAGAGTGCATGCACCCACCCCGGGGCATCTGCCAGCCGCGCCGTCGCGATCGCGGTCGCGACAAGGGCGTAGACGACGACGAGCACGACGAGAAGCACTGTTCCGACAAGCTTCCTGGCTGTTTCCGGCATGCGTCACCCTCTGTTGCAGACCGGCAATTAGGGCCGCAATGTCTCGCGCGCAAGTCGATGTCTTCATAGCGACCCTGTGTCACGCACCCTTGCAAGGCCGCACGGCTTGCGCCAAACCAAGCGCTGATCATTCATGCCGATGGACGAAGCAATGACTGCCGGACAGGGAATACTCTACACGACCGCGTTGATCGAGCGCGAGCGGCGCAACCGGGCCATGGTGCGCTGGTGGCTCTACTTCGTCTGCCTGCTGGTGTTTGCCATGGTCGTTGTCGGCGGCGCGACGCGGCTTACCGATTCCGGCCTTTCGATCACCGAATGGAAGCCGATCCACGGCATCATTCCGCCGCTCACCCACGCGCAGTGGATGGAAGAGTTCGAAAAGTACCGCCAGATCCCGGAATACCAGCAGATCAACAAGGGAATGAGCCTGCTGCAATTCCAGTTCATCTACTGGTGGGAATGGGCGCACCGCTTCCTCGGCCGCATTGTCGGGATCGTCTTCATCGTGCCCTTCGTGTGGTTCTGGGCTACGAAAAGGCTAGAAGACCGGCTGAAGCCGCGCCTCATCGCGCTGCTCGCGCTTGGCTCGCTGCAGGGGTTCGTCGGCTGGTGGATGGTATCCTCGGGCCTGACCGAACGCGTCGATGTCAGCCAGTACAGGCTGGCGGTTCACCTGACGCTGGCCTGCATCATCTTTGCCTATGCGTTGTGGCTGGCGCGCGGCCTTGCCCCGCACAGCGCCACCTATGCGCCGCCCGCACTGGTGGTGTTGGCTCCGCTCGTCGTCGCGGCCATCATTCTCCAGATATTTCTTGGCGCTCTTGTGGCTGGCCTCGACGCCGGCTTGGCCTACAATGACTGGCCGACAATGGACGGCGACATCATCCCCCAAGGGTTGATGGTACTCGAGCCGGCCTGGAGAAACTTTTTCGAGAACCCGAAAATGGTTCAGTTCGTCCACCGCATGAGCGGCTATGCGCTGGTTCTGCTGATCGCAGTCCAGTGGCTTGCCTCACGCTCCAGCGACACGCCCGCGCCCGCCCGCATCCGCGCGGCGATCCTGTTCTGGCTCGTACTGGCGCAAGCGGTGATCGGCATCTTCACGCTCGTGTGGCAAGTGCCGCTTCACATGGCGCTGGCCCATCAGGCGGGCGCTGCGATCCTGCTTGCCTTCGCGGTCGCGCATTGGCGCGCTATCCACGGCACCTACGCGCCGCTGACGGGGATTGAGGTCAGGAGTTAGAGCCTCTGGCTCACCGCCCCAGCATGATGTTGAGGTTCTGCACCGCCGCGCCGGATGCGCCCTTGCCCAGATTGTCGAGCGAGGCGACGAGGTTGACCATGCCGCTGTCTTCGGCGCCGAGCACGTAAAGCCGCATGTTGTCTTTGCCGGCGAGCTCCTCCGCCTCGAAGCGCGCGAGTTTCGCGCTTTCGTCAAGGTCGACGACGGTCACGAATTCCTGGCCGCTATAATGTCCGGCCAGCACCGCATGAACGTCGCCAAGCGAGCGGGCGCCATCAAGAAGATCGAGGTGGAAGGGAATGTTGACAAGCATGCCCTGCCGGAACCGGCCGACATTGGGCGTGAAGAGCGGCCGCCGCGACAGGCCTGAACGCGACATGATTTCGGGCACGTGCTTGTGCTGCAAGGTGAGCGCATAGAGATAGCTCGCCGATGCGATGTGATCCTCGCGGGAGGGGTCTTCCATCTGCGCGATCAGCGCCTTGCCGCCGCCCGTATAGCCCGACACGGCGTTGATCGTCACCGGCAGGTCGGATGGCAGCATTGCCGCTTCCACCAGGGGCCGCAGCAGCGCAATGGCGCCGGTAGAATAGCATCCCGGATTGGAGACGAAGCGTGCCCCGGCAATTGCCGCCCGCTGGCCGGTGGTCAGTTCCGCGAAACCGAACACCCAGGCCGGATGCGTCCGGTGCGCGGTGGAGGTATCGATCACCCGTGTCCTGTCATTGCCGGCATCCGCCAGCATCGCCACCGCTTCGCGGCTCGCATCGTCCGGCAGGCAAAGGATCGCGACATCGGCCGAGTTGAGCAGTTCCGCGCGCGCATCCGGGTTGCGCCGCTGCGCCTCCGGGATCGACAGAAGCTCAAGATCATCGCGCGCGCCCAACCGGTCGCGAATCTGCAATCCGGTGGTGCCATGCTCGCCGTCAATGAAGATCCTGGGATTGCCGGCCATCCTTGCCTCCGGAATGTTCAAGATTTGCAACGGTTTGCGGCGCGGAACCGAATCGGATTCTTTGCTTCAGGCATTTCCACCTGAATCGGAACTTCAGCTTCGGGCCTGCTCGTCGGCGAGCTTTTCGGCGCGCAGGCCGAGCATATACATGGCTACCGTCGCGCCCGCAATCGCGGTCACGTCGGCATGGTCGTAAGGTGGCGACACCTCCACGACATCGGCCCCGCGAATATCGAGACCGCCGAGCCGGCGCAGCACCGAAAGCATTTTGGCCGAGCTTGGCCCGCCCGCGACCGGCGTGCCCGTTCCGGGCGCGAAAGCCGGGTCGAGGCAGTCGATATCGAAGGTCAGATAGGCCGGAGCCTTGCCAACCCGCTCGCGGATCGCATCGGCGATGGCGAGCGCGCTCATCTCCTCGACATCATCACCGAAGAGGATCTCGATGCCGTAGTCCTCCGGCGCGACCGTGCGCACGCCGATGGTGATCGAGCGTTCGGGATCGATGATGCCGTCGCGCACAGCGCGTGTAACGAAGCTGCCATGGTCGATGCGCTCGCCGTCATCGTCCCAGGTGTCCTGGTGCGCATCGAAATGGATGAGCGCCAGCGGTCCGTGCCGTTCCGCATGCGCCTTGAGCAGCGGCCAGGTCACATAGTGATCGCCTCCCAGCGACATCAGGAAAGCGCCGCTTTCGATGAGGCTCGCCGCCTCCTGCTCGATCGCCTCGGGCGTCTCCCATGGCCGCCCGGAATCGAAGGCGCAGTCGCCATAGTCGACCACCGCCATTCCTGCGAAAAGATCGATCGAGAACGGGTATTGCGGATCGTTGTCGAAGATGGCCGAGGCGCGCCGGATCGCCTGCGGGCCGAAGCGCGCGCCCGGCCGGTTCGTCACCGCCGTGTCGAGCGGAATGCCCCACACGATAACGTCCGCGCCTTCCACGTCCTTGGTGTATTTGCGGCGCATGAAGGAGAGCGCGCCCGCGAAGGTCGGGTCGCTCGCCGCCCCGGTCAGGCGGCGCGCGGTGAACGCGTGGTCTGCTGTCTTCCTCGCCATGGCAGCCTCAAACGGTCAATATGGTCTGGCCGGTCGTCTTGCGCGATTCGAGCGCAACATGCGCCTTGGCGACGTCGGCCAGCTTGAAGGTCTGGTTGACGTGGATCTTGACCTTGCCGGACTTGATCATGGCGAAAAGCTGCCGCGCCCTTTTCTCCAGTTCCTTCTTCTCGGCAATGAAATGGAACAGCGTCGGCCGTGTCGCGAAGAGCGAGCCGTTCGCCGCGAGATCGGATGTCTTGAAGTCCTCGATATTGCCGGACGACTGCCCGAAGACCACGAAAGTGCCGAACTTGCGCAGGCATTTGAGTGAGCCCGGGTAAGTGTCCTTGCCGACGGAATCATAGACCGCCGCAACGCCCTTGCCTTTGGTGAGCTTGCCGACTTCCTCGACGAAATCCAGGACGCGGTAGTCGATGACGTGCTTGTAGCCGTCCTTCTTTGCAAGCCGCGACTTGGCCGCGCCGCCGGCAGTGCCGATCGCGATGGCGCCCTTGGCCTTCAGCCACTGCCCGACGATGGAGCCGACGCCGCCTGCCGCCGCATGCACCAGAACGGTGTCGCCCTTCTTCACCTTGTAGCAGTCGTGAATGAGGTATTGTGCAGTAAGGCCTTTCAGCATAGCGGCTGCGGCCTGCGCATCCGAGACGCCGTTCGGAATCTTGACGAGCTTTTCCGCGGCGACGATCCGGTGGCTGGCATAGGCCCCGCCCGGCACAACATAGGCCACCCGGTCCCCCTTCTTCAAACCCTTGACGCCCGCGCCGATGGCCTCGACCACGCCCGCGCCTTCCGAACCGAGCACGGCGGGATACCCGCCCGGCGCAGCATAAAGACCGCTTCTTTGGTAGACATCGATGAAATTGAGTCCGATGGCCTTTTGCGCCACCAGCACCTCGCCCTTGCCGGGCTTGGGCAGTTCGATTTCCTGCCGGGTGAACACTTCCGGCCCGCCGGCCTTGTCGGCGACCATGGCATAGGCGGTAACGGGTTTGGCCGGCGCGGTCTTCTTTGGTGAAGCGGTCTTTTTGGCCGCTGCCCGGGCAGCGGGTTTGCCTGCCTTGTTCGCGGGCTTGCTGGTTTGCGTCGCCATGGATCAATCTCCTCGTGTTGCTTTGCGGCCTTTTGACCGCCGCCGGTTCCGGCTGTTGCCCATTACTTGCAACCCGCAACGCCCTGTGTTCAAGTCCGCAGCACCGCATTTGTGCTGCTTGGGAACAAAAAAAGGAACGTTCAGATGGCGTTGTCGCCAAACCGCAGGATCTGGACCTGGTTCGAAGGCGCCTGGCAGGAAGGCAATGTGCCGATCATGGGTGCGGCCGATCACGGCACATGGCTCGGAACAATGGTGTTCGACGGCGCGCGGTCCTTCGAGGGCGTGGCGCCCGATCTTGACGCCCATTGCGCCCGCGCCAACCACTCCGCCACGGTGATGGGGTTGAAGCCAACCGTCCAGACCGGCGCGATGGTGGAACTCGCGCGCGAAGGCATCGCAAAATTCCCGCGCGACGTCGCGGCGTACATCCGCCCGATGTACTGGTCGGTGGAGGGCGGCATGGCGACCGTCGATCCAAATCCGGAATCGACCGGATTTGCCCTGTGCATAGAAGAAGCCGCGATGGGCTCGGCTGCGGGCTTCACCGTGACGACGACGCAATACACGCGCCCGACACTGGCGACGAACCTGACCAACGCCAAGGCTTCATGCCTCTACCCCAACAACCAGCGCATGCTGCGCGAGGCCATGGCCAAAGGCTTCCACAATGCGATCGCCTGCGATCCGCTCGGCAATGTCGCTGAAACCGCGACCTCCAACATCTTCATGGTCAAGAATGGCGAGGTCTTCACGCCGATCCCCAACGGCACGTTCCTCAACGGCGTCACCCGGCAGCGCGTGATCAAGCTGCTGCGCGGCGCCAGCTACAAGGTGTGGGAAGCGACGCTGACGCTGGACGATTTCCGCGTCGCCGACGAGATTTTCTCGACCGGCAATTATTCCAAGGTGCAGCCGATCACGGCCTTCGACGAGCACAAGCCGGGGCCGGGGCCGGTGACCGCCCGCGCAAGGGAACTCTACTTGGAGTGGGCGCACAGCGCGGCTTGAGGAGGCGGCCCCCGGGGTGGATTTGCAGCACAGCGGAAATTCCCTGCGTAGCCGGGTGTTCGAGATCATCGAGCGCGGCCATCACGACATACAGTCCCAAATCTTCGATTTCACCATCATTGCGCTCATTCTCGTCAACGTCGCCGCCTCGGTGATCGGCACGGTGCCGGAAATCCATGATCGCTGGTCGTGGGAATTGCTCGTTCTCGACCGCATCTGCGTGGCGGTGTTCATTGTCGAATACATCGCCCGCATCTGGGTCGCGCCCGAGCATCCGCTGATGAAGGGCAAAAGCCCGATGCATGCGCGCCTGCGGGTCGCGGCGATGCCGATGATGGTGGTGGACGCGATAGCGCTGCTGCCATTTTTCATCGAGGTTTTCCTGGGTATCGACCTCGCCGTGGTGCGGGTGCTGCGGTTCCTGCGTTTCTACCGGCTCGCCCGCTATGCGCCGGCGATCAGCACCATAGGCAGGGTGATCGGCTCCGAATGGCGCTCGCTGGTCGGCACCGGCGTCATCTTCCTCGGCTTGCTGCTGCTGTCGTCCGTGGCGATGTATCTTGCCGAAGGCGGCGTTCAGCCGGACAAGCTTGGCGACGTGCCCTCCGCCATGTGGTGGGCGGTGGTGACGCTTTCCACCGTCGGCTATGGCGACGTCATTCCGATGACGCCGTTCGGAAAGGTCATCGCCGGCTTCACCATGGCGCTCGGCATAACCTTCTTTGCCCTGCCGGTCGGCATCATTGCGAACGGTTTTGCCGAGGAGATCAAGCGGCGCGACTTTGTCGTCTCATTCGCCATGGTCGCGCGCGTGCCACTCTTCGCCAAGCTTGACGTGCCGATGATCGCGCGGCTGGTAGGCCTGCTTTCAGCCCGCAAGTTTCCATCCGGCGCGCTCATCATTTCGCGCGGCGACAAGGCCGATGCGATGTATTTCATCGCCCGCGGCGAGGTGGAGGTGGAAATTCCCGGCAAGGATGTGAAGCTGGGCGAGGGCGACTTTTTCGGCGAGATCGGCCTCATCCACCACAATGCCCGCCGCACGGCCAACGTTTACGCCGCCCGCGCCACCGACGTGCTGGTGCTTTCCTCGCAGGACTTCCGCCGCCTGATGCACCAGAGCCCTGAACTGGCCAACGCCGTGCGCGAAACGGCAGAGCAGCGGATGAGCCAGAACGAGAAGGGATAAAAAAAGGGGGCCGAAGCCCCCTTTTGATTTCGCGGCAATGAAACCGTATCAGCGCTTCGAGAACTGGAAGCTGCGGCGGGCCTTCGCCTTGCCGTACTTCTTGCGCTCGACGACGCGGCTGTCGCGCGTCAGGAAGCCGCCCTTCTTGAGCACGGCGCGCAGCGTCGGCTCGTAATAGGTCAGCGCCTTGGAAAGGCCGTGGCGCACGGCGCCTGCCTGGCCCGAAAGCCCGCCGCCGGTGACCGTTGCGATCACGTCGTACTGGCCGTCGCGGTTCGCTGCCAGGATCGGCTGGCGCAGGATCATCTGCAGGACCGGCCGGGCGAAATAGGCGGCAAATTCCTTGCCGTTGACGGTGATCGTGCCCTTGCCGGGCTTGATCCATACGCGGGCGACTGCGTTCTTGCGCTTGCCGGTGGCATAGGCGCGGCCGTGCGCGTCAAGCTTCTGGACATGCACGGGCGCTGCCGCGGGCTGCGCTGCTGCCGGGTTCAACGTTTCAAGCTGCTCGAGTCCGGCCATGGTCAGGCGCTCCTCTTGTTCTTGCGGTTCATCGCCGCGACATCCAGGACTTCCGGCTGCTGGGCTTCATGGGGATGGGTGGCTCCGGCATAGACGCGCAGATTGCGCAGCTGCTGGCGGGCGAGGGGGCCTTCCGGCAGCATGCGCTGCACGGCCTTCTGCACCACGCGCTCGGGGAAACGGCCTTCCAGGATCGCGCGTGCGGTGCGCTCCTTGATGCCGCCGGCATAGCCGGTGTGCCAGTAGTAGACCTTGTTGGCGTATTTGTTGCCGGTCAGGCGCACCTTGTCGGCGTTGATGATGATGACGTTGTCGCCATCATCGACATGCGGTGTGAA
>JBGSJA010000080.1:0-4471 GCA_041742235.1 Salaquimonas sp.
CGGGTAGGAGTGCCGCGAAACAGGAAGAAATTTTCAGCAAAGCGGCGCCAGATCTTTCGGCCGTCCGTTTCAACCCGGCTGCCATCCATGACGGGCACGCCGAGATCCTCCAGGCGCACGCCTTGGCTGAACAGCATGCGAAAGACATAATGATCCGGAACGATGAGCAATTGTGCCGGATCGGCGAACTTCTCATTCAAAGCGTACCAGCGCGGATCGGTGTGGCCGTGCGGGCTGATGATTGGCAGGTTTTTGACGCCGGCATAAAGCTGGCGGGCAAGCGAACGGGCGCTTTCCTCCATAGGAAACAACAGGTCCGGGTGGATCAAGGCACTCATGTTTTTCTGGAAGGTCCTCCCTGCCATCCGAACGCTGTTATGGAGGAAGAGGCGTCATGTCAACATACAAAAAATGTTTTGTTGTATGATGACTTTGCGGACGGGCTTGTATAATTGCCGAACTTGCTTGCAGCCTCTAGGAGGAGCGCATGGCCGCGAATCGGCCGTTTGGAGAGGTGAAGCTGCATGGTTGAGCGGCTGTCAGGTACGACGCTGAAAAACCTGCCCGCGGGTGTGCAAACGCCAGCATACGACCGCGCCACTGTCACGCCGGGAATTGTCCATCTGGGCCTCGGCGCTTTCCACCGCGCGCATCAGGCAGTCTATGTCGACGATTGTCTCGGCGCCGGCGAAACCGGCTGGGGCATTGTCGGCGCATCGCTGCGCAGCCCCGATACGCGCGACATGCTGGGCCCGCAGGACGGGCTCTACACGCTCGCTGTTCGCAACAACCAGGCGGAAAACTTGCGGGTCGTGGGCTCGATCGTGTCGTTGCTCGTCGCGCCTGAAAACCCCGCGGACCTGCTCGATGCCATGGCCGATCCGCGCATTAGCATCGTCACGCTGACGGTGACCGAAAAGGCATATCTGCGCAACGCCACCGGTGATCTCGATGAGGCTCATCCCGACATTGCCGCGGACCTTTCAAATCCCCGTGCGCCGAAGACGGTGCATGGCTTCCTGCTTGAGGCGATCGTGCGCCGCCGCGCCGCCGGAACGCAGCCATTCACGGTGCTGTGCTGCGACAACCTTCCCGCAAACGGCGCGACCTTGCGCCGGTTGCTCGCGCAGTTTGCACAATTGCGCGACGCCGCATTGGCCCGCTTCGTCCGCGACGAAGTGGCGTTTCCGTCAAGCATGGTGGACCGCATCGTGCCGGCCACCACCAACGCCGACCGCGACCGCGTGGCTGCGCAACTCGGCGTCGCGGATGCCTGGCCGGTGATGACCGAGCCTTTTTGCCAGTGGGTGATCGAGGACCATTTTCCGTCAGGCAGGCCCCGGTGGGAAAAATTCGGCGCCACGATGGTTCAAGACGTGACGCCTTTTGAGGAAATGAAGCTCAGGCTTCTCAATGGAGCCCATTCGGGCATCGCCTATATCGGCCTCTTGAGCGGTCATGAGACGGTTGCCGCCGCCTTCGCCGATCCCGCGATCCGCAGGTTCGTCGATGGCCTGTGGGCAGAGGCCATCACGACGCTGCCACAGGGCACTGAACTCGATCCGCAAAGATATGTCGGTGAACTTGCAGACCGCTTCGCCAATACGGCGCTCGCCCACCGCACTGCGCAAATCGCCAATGACGGCAGCCAGAAGCTGCCACAGCGCATCCTCGCCTCCGCGATGGAGCGGGCGGAAGCCGGATTTCCCGCCGATCATCTGATGCTTGTCGTAGCCGCCTGGATCGCTGCCGCCAAGGCGCGGGGTGGGGCCTTGCCATCGGGGCACTTCACCGACCCGCTTGATACCGCCCTCGCCGCAGCCTTTGCACGGAAAGAACCGGCGCGCGCAACAGTTGAAGCCGTCTTCGATCTTGCCGGTTTTGCCAAGGTTTCGCCGCACCGCGACAGGCTCGAGGAAAGCGTGGCGGCTCATTTGGGAACCCTTGGCAGCAAGGGACCGGCGGCGGCCATGGCCGCACTGGCTGACAAAGGAGTTCGATCGTGAGACAAACCTGGCGCTGGTTCGGCCCCGAAGATCCCGTAAAGCTCTCCCACGTCCGCCAGGCCGGCGCGGTCGGCGTAGTCAGCGCGCTTCACCATATGAACGACGGCCGCGCGTGGCCTGAAGATGAAGTGTTCAAGCGCAAGGCCGAAATCGAAGCCGGCGGTCTGACCTTCGACGTGGTCGAAAGCATCATCGTCCACGAGGACATCAAGACCCGTACCGGGCGCTACCGCGAATTGATCGAGAACTACAAGGCGTCCATCAGGGCCGTAGCCGCGGCCGGTATCCAGACCGTCTGCTACAATTTCATGGCGATCACCGACTGGACCCGCACCGATCTTGACTTTGCGATGCCGCATGGCGGGACGGCGTTGCGCTTCGACATTGTCGAGTTCTGCGCTTATGACGTGCTGGTGCTCAAGCGACCCGGCGCGGAGGCCGAGCACCCATCGCAGCGCATCGAGGCGGCTCGCGACCGGTTGGCGCAAATGAGCGAAAGCGATCTCGCGCGGCTGGAAAAGAACCTGATCGGATGGGTGCCGGCGCGTGAATTTATATACGACCGGGACAGCTTCCGCCGCGCGCTCGCCGGCTACAGCGAGATTTCGCGCGAGACCTTCCGCGACAACCTGCTTGGATTCCTGCGCGAGATCGTTCCAGTCGCCGAGGAGGCCGGTGTCAGAATGGCAATCCACCCCGACGATCCGCCCTTCCCGATTTTCGGCCTGCCGCGGGTCGTTTCGACCGCCGAGGATGCGCGGGCGATCATTGCAGGCTGCCCGTCGCCGTCCAACGGGCTGACGCTTTGCACGGGTTCCTACGGCGCGGGGAGGCAAAACGACCTCGTCGCCATGGCGAAGGAGTTTGGGCCGAACATCCATTTCGTGCATCTGCGCAATGTGACGCATGAAACCGGCGGCTCGTTCCACGAGGCCGAACATCTGGAGGGCGACACCGACATGATCGGCGTCGTGCGGGAACTGATGGCCGAGGAACGCCGCCGCAAGGCCGAAGGCCGCGCCGACTGGCAGATGCCGATGCGGCCGGACCATGGGCATCTCATCGTCGACGACATCGGCAAGAAGGTGAACCCGGGCTATTCCTGCATCGGCAGGCTGAAAGGCTTGGCAGAACTGCGTGGCGTGATGCGCACCATCGAGGCGATTGGAGCCTAGCCGGGCGAAGGACCGAAGCCCCACAAAAACCTCTCATCAACCTTGTGCGTCATCCGCATGGATGGGCGCAGTCAGGCGACCCGGTAAAGGAGATCGGAGCCATTTGCGAGCCTGCTTGCATTGTCGAGCGCGACGGCGACGCTTCGCGCGAGCGTCTCTCGGGTCAGCCAGGCGAGATGCGGCGTGCAGATGACATTGGGCAGGCCGAGCAAGGGATTGTCGGCGGCAGGCGGCTCGGTCGCGAAGACGTCCAGGCCGGCGGCGGAGAGGTGGTTATCGCGAAGTGCGTCTGCGAGAGCCGCCTCGTCGACGAGCGATCCGCGCGCGGTGTTGATGAGGATTGCGCCGGGTTTCATCGTGCGGATGCGCCGTGCGTCCAGAAGGTTGTTGGTCTCGGGCGTCGCCGGCAGGTGGAGCGAGACAATGTCGGCGATGGAAAGCAGCGTTTCGAGCGGCACGAACTCAACCCCGTCAGGGCCGCGCTGTTTGCGGCTGGTTGCGATCACCCGCGCGCCAAGGGCTGAAAGCACGGGCGCGAGCCGTTGTGGAACTGCACCGAAGCCGACCAGGCCGACGGTGCGCCCGCCGATTTCGCCAAGGGAATCGCCAAGCTGGCTGAAAGCAGCCCAGGACGTGGCGGACGCGGTGCCCGTTGCGAGCGTGGGAATGCGGCGCAGACAGGAGAGCATCAGGCCAAGCGCCAGTTCTGCGACGGCAGCGGTGTTGGTGCCAGGCATGTTGCAAACGGCGACGCCACGACGCCTTGCGTGGACGAGGTCGATCGCGTCCACGCCTACCCCGATCTTCTGGATCAGCCTCAGGCGCGGCGCGGCGTCGATCATCGCCTTCGTCACCGGCGCAAGTACGTGCAGAAGCATTTCGGTATCAGCGAGTTCGCGCATGAGGCTGGCTTCATCGCCCGGCCCAACGACGGCGCAACGAAAGGGCGCGGGAAGCTCCGCCATGATTGCAGAAAGGTTGGGCCCGGCGCAGTAGTGCAGAAGCAGCTTCATGGCGCGGGCATCGCACTGCCACCGACGGCGGCGCGTCCCGCGAAGGTAGCGTCCGCACCCAGCGCCTCCTCGACGCGGATCGCCTCGTTCCACTTGGCCATGCGCTCGGATCGGGCGAAGGAGCCGACCTTGAGCTGGTGGGCGCGCCAGCCGATTGCCAGATGCACAATGGTGACGTCCTCAGTCTCGCCCGAACGCGCCGAGACGATGCTGCGCCAACCGGCGGCGTGTGCGGCATCTAGCGCGCCGCGCGCCTCCGTCAGCGTGCCGGCCTGGT
>JBGSJA010000081.1:0-2792 GCA_041742235.1 Salaquimonas sp.
TGCAAGCCCGGCTCGGTGAAGCCGCACAAGAAGTTCAAGGCTGAAGCCTACATCCTGACGAAGGAAGAGGGTGGCCGTCACACGCCGTTCTTCACCAACTACCGTCCGCAGTTCTACTTCCGCACGACCGACGTGACGGGCATCGTGCAGCTGCCGGAAGGCGTCGAGATGGTGATGCCGGGCGACAACGTCGAGATGCTGGTGGAGCTGATCGTGCCGATCGCGATGGAAGAGCGCCTGCGCTTCGCCATCCGCGAGGGCGGACGCACCGTCGGCGCAGGAATTGTGGCTGCGATCATCGAGTGATGGTCGCGCCGTCGTGCCGAAAAGCGCCGACGGCGATTGAACCTGGCGCAATGCGGAACACCGCATTTGCACTTGAACTTGGCGAAATGCGGAACACCGCATTTCGCTGCGGCGCAGGAATTGTGGCTGCGATCATCGAGTAACGACAAGGACCGGGCGGCTTGCCGCCCGGCCCCGCTTCTCCGGGCGTTCCGGAGGCGCTGCCGCGCCGCGGCAGCTACTGCATGTCGATATCCTGCTGTGTCACCGTGTAGCTGGCTGCGAAGTTGACGGCGTCGCCCGGTGCAACGCTTCCCCAGACGGCGGGGTCCGGGCTGCTGTCCGGCGAATTGCCTGCGGCGCCATTGTCCTGCAGCGATATGTGGATTGGGTCGCTCCATGCCCCATGGCCTTCATGCATGTCGTTCAACCGGACACTTGTGAGGGTCAGGTTTCCGGTATTGGTCGCCACATAGGCATAATTGATCGTATCGCCTGTTTCAGCATGCGCGCCGCTGTTTCCAGGAGCCTTGACCAGTGTTGCTGTCTTGGTCACCGAAAGCGACGGGCTCTGTGTGATGACGGCTTGAGCCGAGGCGAGCGTCGTCGGCCCGCCCGGAGCCGCGAAACTGGCGCTCGCCAGAAGGGCGCCGCCATTGTCGATGTCGGACTGTCCGACCGCATAACTGGCGGAATAAACCCAGGTTTCTCCTGCATCGATCTGGCCGTTGGCGTTTGCATCACCCGAAGACAGGGTGGGGCCGGAAGCAAAGCTACGTGGGCTTCCGTTCTGTGCCAGGGTTGCCGTCAGCGAAGGCGTGGCAATCGATGCCCCCGTGACATGGGTGACGCTGAAGGAGTAGGCAAGCACCGCAGGCGAAGTTGATATGGTTGCCGGCGCAACGGAGGCCGAGAGCGAATTAGTAGCAGTTGCGAATGTGACATCGACGCTCATGGTCTGTGTCGCAGCGGGGCAGGAGGCCCCGCTGATGCCGCCCCAGTTCGCGTTGCCAATTGCAGGGCGCACAGCTATGGTGGCTTCACACCGGCAAATCACACCAATCGCTATCTCGACGCTGTAAACTCCTGTTATGCCACAAAGCCCGGTACTGTAGGTACTGCCGCCGCAGTTGACGGATGATGTCGCTCCGTTGCGCAGATTGTCCGCGATTTGCTGGGCGAGGGATGGCGTCGTGCAGCTTACGCCTGCAGGATTCAGCGATCCATAGATCCGGATACTCGTTACGGCGCTCGCTGGCAGCGATGCACGAAACGAGTTCCAGCTCGTCACTTGCACGGAAGTCTGGGGATAGACGGTTCCGGCGACAAAATTTTGGGAATAGGTCAGCGTCGCCGCGCCTGCCGGAAAGGCGAAAGCCAGCATCGTCAGTGTAAAGAGGACGGCGATCCATGTTGAAGGCACCGGCGGTCCTGCTAGTGTTTTTGGAAACATGGAAGTTCCAGACATGCCGTGTCGGATTCCCGCTAGTGGTATGATTCGTTGGAAAATAATGGGAAATTGTATCCGTGATGTCCACTCCAATGGGTACGGCCAGGCGGCATGGCGCAATGCTCAATGCCTGGACTTGGACCGGCAACCTTGTCCGGCTCGAATGCAGGCGCAGATGTCTGCACCGGCATGCTTGACGCGAAAGGCTTCAGTCTTGATTCTTCGGGGCGGATAGCGGACTTCAAAACGATCCGGATTTGCTGGCCCGGTACCGGCTCGGCCACGATTTGGGCTAAGGAAATTGAAGGGCGCCGAACGTTTCCCCGATAAGGGGCCGAGGTTTCGCCGGGGACGGATTCATCTTGAAATGCCGACCGTTTTGTGAAATCACCGCGGCACCAATAGGGGTATAGCTCAGTTGGTAGAGCGGCGGTCTCCAAAACCGCAGGTCGCGGGTTCGAGCCCTGCTGCCCCTGCCATTGCCTTGTTGTTTCAGCCGTTCGCGGGCGCAATATTCGTCACGCCAACGGTGTATTTTCTCCTTGCCATCAGGTTAATCAGCCGCTATATCCGCGTTTCCGGACCCGTTTGCACGCGGAGCCGATGGATTGGTTTGCGTGCAACCCACGGAGGTTGCGTTTCCTGGAATACCGGACCGGGAAGCGTTCGAGGGTTTGGATCACCATATCTGGTCGCATAGAAGTTCACGCCGGTTTCCGGCAGAGGCGTTAGGGTCATGGCCGCCAAATCCAATCCCTTTACCTTTTTCCAGCAGGTCCGTTCCGAGACCGCGAAGGTCGTATGGCCGACGCGGCGCGAAACCACGATCACGACGCTGATGGTTTTCGTGATGGTGATCCTTGCTTCCGCCTTTTTCTTCGTGGTGGACCAGGTGCTTGGCTGGGGCGTCGGCGCACTCCTTTCGCTGGCGGGCTGAGCGTCACGGGCAGGTTTTGCCCTGCAAGGGCTTTTCGAGGGAACACAGAATTAACATGACGCACCGCTGGTACATCGTCCACGCCTACTCGAATTTCGAGAAGAAGGTGGCGGAAGCCAT
>JBGSJA010000082.1:0-11034 GCA_041742235.1 Salaquimonas sp.
GCGCCCGCGTCGATCGTTGCCAGATCGAGGATATCGTCGATGATGTTCTTCAGAAGATCGGCCGATGTCGTGATGTGGTCGACATACTCCATCTGCTTGCCGTTGAGCTCGCCGATCTCCGGCATCGCGATCAGTTCGGCAAAACCCGCAATGGAGGTGAGCGGAACACGCAATTCGTATGAAACATGCTGCAAGAATCGGTTCTTGAGCTTGTCCGCCTGCTCCAGCGCCTCGTTGCGCTCCTTGAGCGCGCGCTCGACATTGACGGCCGCCGTCACGTCCACCGCCGCCAGCATGGTCTGGCCTTCCGGCAGGCGCACCAGCGCATAGTCGACGATCTTGCCGTCGGCCATGTCCAGCCTGCCCGAATGATCGCCGCGCATGTCGTCGAAGCCGGTAATGCCCTGCGCTATCGGCTCCCACGCGCCGGCATCGGCAAGCCGGTCCTGCAAGGTGCGGGCGAGCGAGGAAATATGCGCGCCGCTTTCCAGCCGTCCCTTGTCGAGGTTCCAGATCGACGCGAATGCCGGGTTGAAGAGTTTCAGCCTTCCGTCGGAGCCGAAAACAGCCACGGCTTCGCTCAGATTGTCCAGCGTTTCGCCCTGGATCTGGATCAGCGAATTGTAGCTGGTGCGCAGTTCGATCTGCTCGGTCACGTTCTCGAAAACCCAGGTCGCGCCGCCCTGGTTGTGCGGGTTGGCAATGACGCGCAGCGTCCGCCCGTCCGGCATGTGCCACCAGTCCTCGCGCGATTCGACGGCCTTGTAGATTTCGAGCTGCCCTTCGCGCCATTTGCGCCAGTCCGGAACCTCCGGCAGCTTGCCTTCGGCGCGGAAGGCGTCGAGCACCTGCGCATTGTCGGGCTGGCTGTCGAGGAATGCCTGCGACAGGCCGAACAGCTTCTGGAAGCTGGAATTGTAAAACTGCAGCCGCCGGTCCTTGCCGAACATTGCCACGGCGGTCGCCAGCTGGTCCAGCGTCTGTGCGTGCGAGGCGATCGTCTGCTTGAGCGTGGCGCGCGCCGCCTCGATCTCGTTGCGGTCGACGGCGATGCCGGCATATCCGGCGGCCGTGCGCACCTCGGTGATATCGACGATGCGGCGGTCGCCGGCCATGATGGCGGGAAGCGCCCCGGCAAAATGGCCGTCCTCGCGCTGTCTGCGCGCAATTTCGTTGCGCTCCGAGCTGTCGAGAAGCTGTGCACGGCTGTCCACGGCCTGCTCGCCATCGGTGCAATCCACCGCCTTCGAGTAGGACTTGTTGACCCAGAAGAGTTCGCCGCCCGCATCGCGAAGCCAGACCGGCATCGGCAGTTTTTCGAACAACATCTGGATGGTGTCGAAGGTCGACATCAGGCGGGCATGTTCGGCTTCCAGCCGGGCAAGCGCCGATCGTTCGCCTGAAAGTTCGATGAAGCGCACGAAGGCATGGCTGCCGGAAGTACGGCCTTGCGCCTCAAGGACGCCAGTTTTCGTCGTCAGCGGCAGGTCGAAGGCCTCCGCATTCTGGCGCAGCCTTTTCAGTGCACCCTCGAAGCTGATTGCCGAATCGGGGGTAAGCCATCGCCCGAAGGCGAGGAACGCCGAACGCTCCGAAGGCGCGCCGCTCGACTTTGAAAGCTTGCCGAGGATCGCGGGTCGATCGTCGGCGCCGTTCCATACGACGATCCGCTGGTCGCCGGCATTGGTCAGCGCCTCGAGCCTTTCATGCGATGCACGAAGATCGGCGATGCGTGACTTCAGCGCCTGGTTCTCTCCGGTCATTCGGCCGCGCTCGCGAATGAGCCATGTCGCCGAAAGAATCGCAAAGCTCATGGCGCCGCCGAATACCGCAAGCAGCATCACGTCGGTCGAGGAAAATGCGAGCTGTCCGCCGGTTTCAACGGCGTGCGCGGCGCAAGGATGTACAAGTAGCGCGGCAGGGGCAACCGCCCCGAGAAAGGTCGCCAGGCGTAAGTAGGCCGGACGCGGATGTCCGCCTGGGCTGGCCTGCTTTTTCCGGCGCGCCGCCGGCTTGATATGGGGCATGTGCCCGGGCATGTCCTGGTCCTCTTGCCGCACGATTACCAGGCGCGCGTCCCGCAACCCGAATGGCTGCCCGACAGCGCGCGGTCAACGCAACCCGCACGCCTTCCGGCTGCGTTCACAGCCGGTCCGCCCGCGGCAACCGCCCTGCCTGTGCGCCCGTTTCGCGCCCCTTCGGGGCCGGGACTTCTGCTCATGATTCGTCCTGACTGTAGCCAAAAGGCGAATCGCCGAACAGTTGTTTGGGGCAAAAAACAAGGCCGCCGGACTGGTCAATCCGGCGGCCTCAATATGTTGTTGAAAATGGTTAAGGAATTAATACCGGTAGTGTTCCGGCTTGAAAGGCCCGGACGGTTCGACGCCAATATAGGCTGCCTGCTCCTTCGAAAGCTCGGTGAGCTTCACGCCAAGTTTTGCAAGATGCAGCCGCGCCACCTTCTCGTCGAGGTGTTTCGGCAGGACATAAACCTGGTTCTTGTACTTCTCACCCTTCGAATAAAGTTCGATCTGGCCAAGCACCTGGTTGGTGAATGACGCCGACATCACGAAGCTCGGATGGCCCGTGGCGTTGCCGAGATTGAGCAGGCGACCCTCCGAAAGCAGCAGCATCCGCTTGCCGTCGGGAAACTGGATCATGTCGACCTGCGGCTTGATGTTGGTCCACTTAAGGTTGCGCAGCGCCGCGACCTGGATCTCGTTGTCGAAATGGCCGATATTTCCGACGATCGCCATGTCCTTGAGCCGGCGCATGTGGTCGAGCGTCACCACGTCCTTGTTCCCGGTCGCCGTGATGATGATGTCCGCAGTCTCGATCGCGTCGTCTAGCGTCACGACCTCGAAGCCGTCCATCGCGGCCTGCAACGCACAGATCGGATCGGCCTCCGTCACCTTGACGCGTGCGCCCGCACCCAGCAGCGACTGCGCCGAACCCTTGCCGACATCGCCGTAGCCGCACACGACGGCGACCTTGCCTGCCATCATCACGTCGGTTGCGCGGCGGATGCCGTCGACCAGCGATTCCTTGCAGCCATACTTGTTGTCGAACTTCGATTTCGTCACCGAATCGTTGACGTTGATGGCGGGGAAGGGGAGTTGCCCCTTCTTGTGAAGCTGGTAGAGCCTGTTGACGCCGGTTGTCGTCTCCTCGGTCACGCCGCGGATCGCCGCGCGCTGCCTGGCGAACCAGCCGGGGCTGAGCTTCATCCGCTTCTTGATCTGCGCGACGAGGTACTCCTCCTCTTCCGAGCCGGGGTTGGAAAGCACGTCCTCGCCCTCCTCTGCCCGCGCGCCGATCAGCACATACATCGTGGCGTCGCCGCCATCGTCGAGGATCATGTTGGTGAGGCCGCCATCGGCCCACTGGAAGATCTTGTCGGTGTAGTCCCAGTATTCCTCGAGCGACTCACCCTTGACCGCGAAGACCGGCGTTCCACTGGCCGCAATTGCCGATGCGGCATGGTCCTGCGTCGAGAAGATGTTGCACGAGGCCCAGCGTACATCGGCGCCCAGCGCCTTGAGCGTTTCGATCAGCACGGCGGTCTGGATCGTCATGTGGAGCGAGCCGGAAATGCGCGCGCCCTTCAGCGGCTTGCTTTCCCCGAATTCCTCGCGGCAGGCCATCAGGCCCGGCATTTCGGTTTCGGCGATTTCGATTTCCTTGCGGCCGAACTCGGCCAGTCCAATGTCCCTGACTGCATAGTCGGTCATGGTTCTCTTTCCTGAATGAATGGCTCCGCGCCTTGGACCGCGCCAATGCGCCCAAGCGGGTGCAGTCCGCGACAAGGCGCAGGCAGGCACCACGCCCGCCGGATGCGTTGTGATAGCAGGGAACGGTGTGCCTGACAACAAGGATATAAAGAAATCTTTATGCGGGTATGTCGACTATTCGCCTTCACCGAACTTGTCGGTGAGCAGCGCCTCGAGGGCAGCCAGCGCCTGTCCGGCCTGCGGCCCGCTGGCGCTCACGTGAATGTCGCTGCCATTGCCGGCGGCAAGCATCATCAGGCCCATGATCGAGGTTCCGCCCACGATGTGGCCATCCTTGCTGACGCGGATTTCGGCATCGAACTGCTCGACGCATTGGACGAACTTGACAGATGCCCGTGCATGCAGGCCGCGCTTGTTCGAGATCTTCAGAACGCGAACCTCGTCGGACATGCCCTACTGCCCCTGCAGCAGCCGGCTTGCGATGTTGATGTACTTGCGGCCGGACTCCTGGGCACAATTGAGCGCGCGCTCCATGTCGTCCTCGGCCCGAACGCTGGCAAGCTTGATCAGCATCGGCAGGTTGACGCCCGCCAGCACCTCTACCTCGCCAGCCTTCATCACCGAAATGGCAAGGTTGGATGGCGTCCCGCCAAACATGTCGGTCAGGATGATCACCCCTGCGCCCGCATTGACCTTGGCGACGCCATCCAGGATGTCCTGCCGCCTCTGCTCCATGTCGTCCTCGGGGCCGATGGCGATGGCCTCGATGGCCTGCTGCGGTCCGACGACATGCTCCAGGGCCAGCCGGAACTCGCGGGCGAGCTGGCCGTGGGTGACAAGCACAAGTCCTATCATCTGAATTCCCGGTTTGTGGGGCCGGTTTTCCGAATGTCGCGGCGCCGGTTTTGGGTCTTGCAGGCTCCTGCCGCGCAACCGGCCTTTGCCGGCTGTGCAGATGGCGGGAAAGATGGGCGGTTCAAGCAGCAGTCTCCTAGCATAGGGGGCGGTCTATACCACCGAGATATGCAGGCTTGCCAGTATGATTCGAACGGCCTGCGCTTCATGCCGCACCGGTACTTCCACAAGCGGCACCTCGATATCCAAGAGGGTCGTGGTCTTCTTGGCCGGCATCCGGTCCAACGCCTCATCGGGCACGAGGCGAGCGACCAGGGAAATGCTGCAAGACGGCTGGTGCGCGACACGCACGATGCCGTGACCGTGCACTTCTGCCAGGCCCGCAATCGTATCCGGGGCGCTGGCGATGGCACGCCCGCCCTGCCGCCCGATCAAGGCCTGGTCGTCCGCGACGAAATTCGCCGCGATGCCGCGCCGGGCGGCGGCATCGACAAGGCCGAACGCAAGCGAGGTCTTGCCGGAACCGGAATGCCCCTCGATCATCACGCCGGCGCCACCGATTTCGACGACGCAGCAATGGCGGTTCACGGGCGCGGTCATGACAACGCTCACCGGGCCGGCCCTGCCGGAAGGCGCATCGTGAATCGCGCCCCCGTGGCCGGCGGCCTGCGGTTCTCGGCGGTCAGCGTGCCGCCATGCGCCTCGATGATCTGGCGCGATATCGACAGGCCGAGGCCGGAATTCTGGCCGAAGCCTTCCTCGGGCCGGTCGGTGTAGAAGCGCTCGAAAATCCGCTCTATGTCCTCCGCGCCGATGCCGGGGCCATTGTCCTCCACCACGATCTCGATACCGTTTTCGGCGCGCGAAAGGCTGATCGTGATCAGGCCTGTTCCGTCCGGCACGAAGGATCGCGCATTGTCGACGAGGTTGTTGATGACCTGCACGATCCGGCTTTCGTGGCCAAGGATGCGATAGTCCGCCGGCCCGCGCCCGGCACGGGCGATATCCAGTTTCAGCGTCACCTTCTTGGCGTCCTGCGGCACGATGCGGCGCATGCTCACCACATTTTCGAGCAGGCCGGCAAGGTCGGTCTCGCGCGAGTCTTCGCGCGCCAGTTCCGCGTCAAGGCGGGAAGCGTCGGAAATGTCGGTGATGAGCCTGTCCAGCCGTCGCACATCGTGCTGGATGATTTCCATCAGGCGGTTGCGGTTCGTTTCCGTCCTGGCGAGCGGCAGCGTCTCGACCGCGCTTCGCAACGATGTGAGCGGGTTCTTGAGTTCATGGCTGACATCGGCCGCGAAACTCTCGATCGCCTCGATCCGCGCATAGAGCGAATTGGTCATTTCACGCAGGGATTGCGAAAGATCGCCGATCTCGTCGCCGCGCCCGGACATGTCCGGAATCTCGACCCTCGCCTTGACGCCGCGCCTCACTCGCACCGCAGCTTCCGCGAGCTTGCGCAGCGGATTTCCGATCGTGCTCGCCAGCAGCATCGACAGTACCGTCGTCACGATCGCCGCCACCAGAAAGATGCGCAGGATCGCAAGCCGTTCTTCCGCAACGATGCGGTCGATGTCGCCGCCCTGGGTCGACAGCAGCAACGATCCCAACACTGCACGGTATCGCTGCACGGGCACGGCGACCGAGACGATCAACTCCCCGTCGGCAGTCATGCGTACCACGGTCGACGGTGCGCCCATCAGCGCGGAACTTACTTCCGGATAGGCGGTGCCGCGGCCGGAAAGTTCCTCGTACAGCGGCAGGTCGCGCCGCTGCAGCCATTTGTTGAGCAGCCGGCCGATGCGCGCGATCATGCCCTCGTCATTGGTCTTGAGCGGCGGCAGGTCGAAACGCACCACTTGCCCGCCGGTGTAGAGGTGGCGCGAATCGAGGACCATGATCCCGTCGCGGTCATAGATGCGCGCGCGGGTGCGGGTCGGCTGGATGAGATTGCGCAGCAGGGGCGCGACCACCTCGGGCTTGATCGGAGATTCCAGCGTCTCCAGCGTGTCGTAGGTAGGCGAAATGCTTTGCCCGGCTTCCATTTCCAGCAGTTTCTCCGGATCGATCGTGATCGAATCCGTCTCGACCGTGGCCGATGCGGCGATTGCGCCGGCAATGATGCGGCCCTGGATCAGCAGGCTCTCGACGCGCGCATCGATCAATCCCTCGCGGAACTGGTTGAGATAGAGAATGCCCGAAAGCAGCACCGCGAGCGCGGCAAGGTTGAGGAAGACGATACGCTTGGTCAGCGATGAAAAGAAAAGGTTGCGCAGCGATTTGAAGGCGCGTTTGCGGGCCTTTGCCCGTACCGGCCCCGCCAGTCCCGCTTCGGGCGCCGGCAGGGAAACGGCTGCCCGCAAATTGCCGGCGCCTTCAGCCGTTGCTTCCGGCACAGTGTCCATGACACTGCCGTCGATGCTCTCTGCCGCTTCGGGAGCCTGAAGTTCCAGCGTGCTGGCCATGCTTGCGGATTGCCTCGCCATGTCCTTGCCGGCTGCCGCGGCAGGTGCCGCTCGCCTTCCTTTGCCGCATGCGGAGCCTGTCAGGCTTCCTTGAAGCGGTATCCCACGCCGTAGAGCGTTTCGATCATTTCGAAACTGTCGTCCTCGGCCTTGAACTTCTTGCGCAGCCGCTTGATGTGGCTGTCGATCGTGCGGTCATCGACATAGACTTGGTCGTCATAGGCCGCATCCATCAATGCGTCGCGGCTCTTGACCACCCCGGGGCGTTGCGCAAGTGCATAAAGAATCAGGAACTCGGTCACGGTCAGCGTCACCGGCTTGCCCTTCCAGGTGCAGGTATGCCTTTCCTGGTCCATTACAAGGTTTCCGCGCTCCAGTGTCTTGGCTTCCGCGCCGGTCCCGGGCTTCGCGCCCGGCTCGATCACGCCGCCCACGCGCCGCAGCACGGCCTTGACGCGCTCGACAAGCAGGCGCTGCGAGAAGGGTTTGCGGATGAAGTCGTCCGCGCCCATCTTGAGGCCGAACAACTCGTCGATCTCGTCGTCCTTCGAGGTGAGGAAGATCACCGGAACGTCGCTTTTCTGGCGAAGGCGCCGCAACAGCTCCATCCCGTCCATGCGCGGCATCTTGATGTCGAAGATCGCAAGATCCGGCTTGCGGGCCGAAAGGCCGTCCAGCGCCGAGGCTCCGTCCGTATAGGTCTCGACGCGATATCCTTCCGATTCCAGGGCAATGGAAACCGAGGTCAGGATGTTGCGGTCGTCGTCGACAAGGGCAATCGTCGGCATGCTTTCGGGCTCCCTGGCCATTTGCATTCCTTTGCGCACAATCCCGCCGAACCAGGTCCGGAAAGGCGCAAAGGGCCAATGGCGTCACGAATGCGAACAAAATGTGGCCTGCAGGATAACCCGAAGCCATGGCGCGCCACAACACCGCCATACCGGTGCAAGGGATTGATTCATTGCCGGTTGCCGCCGCCGCACTGCGCCGGGGACGGATTCAATTCAATCGTTTAAATTTTTTAAATCGATTAAACTATTGAAACTATTAAACATTTTGCCATTGATGCCTTGTCATGCAACCTTTGCGAATCTATAGGTGTTCAAAAGGGGACGGTGCGGCGTCAGCACCCTTCCCACACCCATCTCGATTGCGCCGGCCGGAGCCGGGGAGGAGCGGATCATGACGGCCAGTGCCGGGGAATTGAAATCGGGCGCAACAGGCGACAATGGTGTCTTCAATACAGGCTGCGGGCTCTCGCATTTCGGCCTAGAGGGCTACAGCGCTGCCTTCTTCAACCTCGAGGCGCCGCAGCTTTACGAACACGCCATTGCCCGCGGCGAGGCGCGGATCGCGGCTGGCGGCGCGCTTGCCGTTACCACCGGCCAGCATACCGGCCGCTCGGCGCAGGACAAGTTTGTCGTCAATGACGCAACCACCGCCGGGAGTGTCTGGTGGGACAACAACAAGCCGATGGATCCGCGCAAGTTCGACACGCTGCTCGCCGACATGCAGGAGCACGCCCGTGGCCGCCAGCTCTACGTGCAGGACCTCAAGGGCGGCGCCGACCCGTCGCACGCCATCAATGCGCGCGTCATCACCGAGCTTGCCTGGCATTCGCTGTTCATCCGCAATCTGCTGATCCGCCCGGATCGCGCGGAGCTTGCATCCTTCTTGCCCGACATGACCATTTTGGACCTGCCGTCTTTCCGCGCCCACCCCGAACGGCACGGATGCCGGACGGAAACCGTGATCGCCTGCGACTTCACCCGCAATATCGTGCTCATCGGCGGAACTTCCTATGCCGGCGAGATGAAAAAGTCGGTCTTCACCTTCCTCAACTTCATCCTGCCGCAAAAGGGCGTGATGCCGATGCACTGCTCGGCCAATGTCGGACCGAAGGGCGATGCGGCCGTGTTCTTCGGCCTTTCGGGCACCGGCAAGACGACCCTTTCTGCGGACCCTGCGCGCACGCTCATCGGCGATGACGAACATGGCTGGGGCGAGCACGGCATCTTCAACTTCGAAGGCGGCTGCTACGCCAAGACGATCCGCCTTTCGCCGCAGGCCGAGCCGGAGATCTATTCGACCACGCAGCGCTTCGGCACGGTGCTCGAAAATGTCGTGCTGCGCGAGGATCGCACGCCCGATTTCGACGATGCCAGCCTCACCGAGAATTCGCGCTGCGCCTATCCGCTCAATTTCATCCCGAACGCCTCGGCGAGCGGGCAGGCGGGCCACCCCAGGAACATCATCATGCTGACGGCGGATGCCTTTGGCGTGCTGCCGCCGATCGCAAGGCTCACCCCGGCGCAGGCAATGTACCACTTCCTTTCCGGCTACACCGCCAAGGTGGCGGGCACCGAGAAGGGCGTGACCGAGCCGCAGGCAACCTTCTCCACCTGCTTCGGCGCACCTTTCATGCCGCGCCACCCCTCGCAGTACGGCAACCTGCTGCGCGACCTCATTGCCATGCACGGCGTTGACTGCTGGCTCGTCAACACCGGCTGGACCGGCGGGGCCTACGGAACCGGGCGGCGCATGCCGATCGCCGCGACCCGCGCCTTGCTGACCGCCGCGCTCGACGGTTCGCTCAAGGGTGCGCAGTTCCGCACCGACGCGAATTTCGGATTTGCCGTGCCTGTCGAGGTCCCTGGCGTCGATGCGGCGATCCTCGATCCGCGCGGCACCTGGTCCGACAAGGCGGCCTATGACGCCCAGGCCCGCCGGCTGGTTTCCATGTTCGTGGAGAATTTCGGCAAGTTCGAGGATCACGTCGACGCGGATGTGCGCTCGGCCGCCCCGGCGGGCCGCACTGCAGCAGAATAGGGCTGCTTTCTCGCGCATTCGCACATGCGTCAGGCGAGGCAATTATGCCTTGCCGGCACAATCCCCTCATGTAAGGTGCCGGGCGAAAGCCGCAGCCATGGAGGGTCAAGTGGGCATTTTCGATTTCGTGAAATCCGTCGGCAAGAAGCTCGGAATTGGTGACGACGAAGCGCCGCCAAGCGCCGAAACGCTGAAGAAGGAACTGGACAGCCACAAGCTCGGCACGGACAAGGTCGAGATCGAGGTGAAGGGCGATACCGCCGTCATCAAGGGCGAAGTCGCCGACCAGGCCGCGTTCGAGAAGGCGGTCATCGCGGTCGGCAACACGCTGGGCATTTCCAAGGTCGATGCCGGCGGCGTGCAGGTCGCGGCCGCGCCCGCAAAGGATCCCGTCTTCTATGAAGTGAAGAAGGGCGACAATCTCTGGAAGATCGCCGAAAAGCACTACGGCAAGGGTAAGGGCACGAAGCACACGGTGATCTTCGAGGCCAACAAGCCGATGCTGAAGGACCCGGACAAGATCTATCCCGGACAAATCCTGCGCATTCCGGAATTGACCGAAAAGGCGTGATCGCCAGGGCTGGCGCGCAGGCGCGTCAGCCCGGTTTCTTCCCGAAGATCAGTTCGAAAATGTTGCGCGGCTTGCGGCGTTCACCCGTAGCCGCGCCCACTTCGGCCGAAGGACGCGGCATGGTTCCGCCGGCTTCGCCTTCGACCCGCCCTTCCGCGAACGGCATGCCTCCGGTTTGCGCGGAGGAAGGAAGTTCCCGCAGCCCGGGATCGTAGATGCCCGGAAGCGGGGCAGGTGGCACGCCCTTGTGCGCTGCTGTCATGAACTTGGCGAAGGTCTCGGCCGGAAGCGTGCCGCCGGTGACCTTTTTCATCGGCTCGCCGCCGTCATTGCCGAACCACACGCCGGTCACAAGATTGGAAGAATATCCGGCAAAGAGCGCATCGCGCGAATTATCTGTGGTGCCCGTCTTGCCGGCGATGTCCCAGCCCTGCACGGCCGCCGCGCGCCCTGTTCCATCGGTCAGCACCTGGCGAAGCATGGCGTTCATCATGCCAAGTTCGCGCGAGCCGACGACCCTTGGCTGCGGTACGTCTTTGCGCTCGTACAAGATGTCACCACCCGCAGAGGTCACCCGCCGCAC
>JBGSJA010000083.1:0-7146 GCA_041742235.1 Salaquimonas sp.
CGCTTGAGGTCGATTACGCGAATGTCGGGCAAGGCAGCATCGGCGAAGCGCTTGTCGAGGCGGATCAACCCGTATCGCCCCGCCTGCGCATTGACCTGGCTTTCGATGGAAGGCGTGGCGGAGGCCAGGACCACTGGAAAACCGCCGATTCGCGCCCGCACCACCGCCATGTCGCGCGCATTGTAGAAGACGCGGTCCTCCTGTTTGTATGCGGGGTCGTGCTCCTCGTCGACGACGATGAGGCCAAGCTCGCGAAACGGCAGGAAAAGCGCGGACCTCGCGCCCGCCACCACCCGCACTTCGCCGGTCGCGACCTGTCGCCAGGCCTGCTCGCGCCTTCGCGGCGGCACCTCCGAGTGCCATTGCGCCGGGCGGACGCCGAACCGGTCCTCGAACCGTTCGAGAAAGGAAGCCGTCAGCGCAATTTCCGGCAGCAGGATCAGCACCTGCCGGCCTTGCCGCAGCGCTTCGGCGACCGCCTCGAAATAAACCTCCGTCTTGCCCGAACCGGTGACGCCGTCGATCAGCGTCACCGAGAATTTGCCTGCGCCGACAGCCATGGTCAGCGCTGCCGCGGCATCGCCCTGGTCGGCGGTCAGCGCACCGTCGCCGTGAGCAGGATCGGGGAGCGCCACCATGGGTGGCTGCGGAACCATGACCGATTCGAAACAGCCCTGCTTCACTAGCCCATCGACCACGGACGCCGTCACGCCCGCTGCGTGGGCAAGGCCGGATTTCGTCCAGGCCTGCCCGTCGCGGGCGAGTTCCAGCACCGATTGACGCGCCGGGGTCATCCGGTCGGGCTGATGGCCGCAAAAGCGAAGCCCTTCCATTGGCGGCGGCGGATCGAAGGCGCCGGGCGCGCGCAAGACCATGCGCGCCACCATTCCCGGCGGCGAAAGCGTGTACTGCGCCACCCAATCGACGAAATCCCGCATTTCCTTGCCGACAGGCGGGCAATCGAACTTCACCGTGACTTCGCGCAGCTTCTTCGGATCGACCCCGTCGCCCGCGCCATCCCACACGATACCCGCGACCTGCCTTGGCCCGAGCGGCACCTGCACAATGTCGCCGGGCACGAGCGCCATGCCGTCCGGCACCGCGTAGCTGTAAGGCTTGTCGGCCGGGATCGGCAAAAGCACGAAGACGGTTTTGGTCAGTTTTTCCAAGCCTTGACCCAAAGTGAAGCACGGCGGCAAGCATGTCGCGTGCATTTGCCAATGCGCCGCCTTCCATGTAATTGCCTTGGTAATGAGCGCGCCGTGACGCCGCAAGTGAGGAGCAGCACCCCATGAAATTCTTTGTCGATACGGCAGAGACCAAGGACATCCGCGAACTCAACGATCTGGGCATGCTCGACGGGGTGACGACCAACCCCTCGCTGATCGCAAAATCGGGCCGCGACATCATCGAGGTGACGCGTGAGATTTGCGGTATCGTCTCCGGTCCCGTGTCCGCCGAAGTCACCGCGCTCGACTATGACGGCATGATGCGCGAAGCGGCGGTGCTGACGAAGATCGCCGACAATATCTGCATCAAGGTGCCGCTCACCCCGCATGGCCTGAAGGCCTGCAAGGCACTGACCGGCGAGGGCCGGATGGTCAATGTCACGCTGTGCTTTTCGGCGAACCAGGCGCTGCTTGCCGCTAAGGCAGGCGCGACTTTCATTTCGCCTTTTGTCGGCAGGCTCGACGACCAGGGCATCGACGGCATGGAACTGATCGGGGAAATCCGCACGATCTACGACAATTTCGGCTTCGAGACGCAGATCCTCACGGCCTCGGTCCGAACGGTAAACCATGTCAAGCAGGCCGCGCTGATCGGCTCGGACGTGGCGACGGTCCCGCCGGCCATCCTCCATCAGCTCTACAAGCACCCGATGACCGACAAGGGCATCGATGCCTTCCTCGCCGACTGGGCAAAGACCGGCCAAAGAATCGGCTGATAACGGGCCGATAACCCTGTGCGGATAAGGATTCGCACATGGGTGATTCGATTCTCGTCAACTGCACGGAAGAGCTTTCCGGCCATCGCCGCGCCTGGCTGACGCATCTTTCTTCCGAACGGCGCGTTGCGGCCAACACGGTCGAGGCCTATGAGCGCGACCTGCGGCAATTCCTTTCCTTCCTCACCTTGCATGCGGGCCATCCGGCCCGCATTTCAGACATCGCAAATCTGAAGCCGATGGACATGCGCGGCTTTCTTGCGGAACGCCGCCGCGAAGGCGCGGGCGCCCGCACGCTCGGCCGTTCGCTCGCCGGGATCCGTTCGTTTGTCCGATTCCTTGAGCAGGAGGGCATTGCAAGCAGCGCCGGCCTCAAGATCACGCGCGCGCCGCGCCAGCCCAAGACGCTGCCCAAGCCGCTGCCCGCCTCGCAGGCCATCCGCATGACCGGTGCAGCGGAGCAGATGCAGGCCGAGCCATGGATTGCAGCGCGCGATGCTGCGGTCATTTCGCTGCTCTATGGTTGCGGCCTGCGCATCGGCGAGGCGCTGGCGCTCACGCCCGCGGCGCTTGAAAAGACCGCGAAAGGCTCGTTGATGGTCACCGGCAAGGGCGGCAAGACCCGCATGGTGCCGATGCTTTCGCTGGTTGTTGATGCAATTTCGCAATACCGCGCGCTGTGTCCCTTCCACCTTGAGCCGGACGAACCCCTGTTTCGCGGCGCCAAGGGCGGCATTCTTCACCGCGCCATCATCGAGAAATCGGTGGCGCGGCTTCGCGGCGCGTTGGGCCTGCCCGATTCGGCGACGCCCCATGCCCTGCGCCACTCCTTCGCCACGCATCTGCTTGCTGGCGGCGGCGATCTGCGGACCATCCAGGAACTGCTTGGCCATGCCAGCCTTTCCACCACGCAAATCTATACCGCGGTGGATACGCAGCGGCTCCTCGATGTCTACGCAAAGGCCCATCCGCGTGCGGCGGTTTAAGCAGGATTTTGCTTTTCGCTTAACCGGATATCCAGACTTGGGAGCGAATATGCGCGCCATGATCAAACATTGGCGCCTTTTGGGTTTCCGGATTGATTTCGGCAAGGCCGCGGCCGGCGCGCTGGCCGGGCTTCACCTGATTGCGTTGGCGTTTTTCCTGCTGACGGCCGCTTTCGCCTCGCGCACGCTGGCGCAAGGCGCGGCGACCGTCTGCACCGGGGCCGACCTCGTGGCGAGGCTGGCGGTCGAAAATCCCGCCGCTTTGGAGGCCGCGCGCGCCGAGGCGGCAGCCATCGCGAACTCCAAGGGTATCTTTTGGAAAGTGACGAAGCCGGGGATCGAGCCTTCATGGCTGCTTGGAACCATGCATTCGCCAGACCCCCGCATCGCCCGGATCGATGGCAAGGCCGGAGAGGCACTAAGTTCCTCCGCGACGGTGCTGGTCGAAAGCACCGATGCGCTGGATGCAGCGAAGATGCGCGCGGCAATGCAGGAGTTGAAGGACGTTGCCTATCTCCCCAAGGGCACGAGCCTTGAAAGCCTGATGCCGCAGGCGGCGATCGCGCGCCTGCAGCGCGAGGCCGAGGCACACGGCATGCCCTGGCCGGTTGCAAACCAGATGCAGCCATGGATGGTGGCCGCCGCAATCGCCCGGCCGATGTGCGAGTTGCGTGCCGCCAGCACCGGCGAACCGGTGTTGGACGAACTCATCGCAAGGACCGCGCAGAAGGCAGGAATTGAGGTCGCCGGCCTTGAAACCGTTTCCGAGCAATTCAAGGCGGTTGCTTCGATTCCGCAGGAGTTTCACGTCAACGCGCTCGCCGACCTTGTCGAGCTCGGCGACCTTTCGGATGATGTCACGGAAACCACCAAGCTTCTCTACCTGAAGGGCGAAATCGGACTTGTCCTGCCGCTGGTCCGGGTATTTTCGCCCAAGGCCTATGAAGGCAAGGGCTACGCGGAATTCCAGGATCTGCTGGTCCGGCAGCGAAACCTCGTCATGGCGGAACGCGCAATTCCCTTTCTTGAAAAAGGCAATGTTTTCATGGCCGTAGGCGCCCTGCACCTGCCGGGCGAACAAGGCATCGTCGCCTTGCTCCAAAATGCGGGCTACACCTTGGTGCCGGTCGCACGCTGACAACTGGCGTGGCAATCACGAAACTGTGAGTGCACTGCTATGGCCTCGCGTACAGACCGTGCTAACTTTCGACAGGGATATGTTTCCCGGATGAAGGCCCGAAAGGATTGCAGATGACCAGAATGCTTTCCATTCTCGCTGCTTCGGCCATGGTCGTTTCCGCCGGTTCCGCTTATGCGGCCTGCGGGCACGAAAGCGCCGCGATCAAGCAGACCATTGCAAGTGCGCCTGCCGTGCCGGCGACCGGCGAGGAAGCCGCAAGCACGTACGACCCTGAAACCATCAAGAAGCCCGTTGAAGCGGCAGCTGAGACGGTGGAGCAATAACCTCCAGCCAGCGCAGACCTCCAGTCGCGTGGAAGCCGGTGCCCAAATTGGTCACCGGCTTTTAATTTTGAAGGCTTTCACATGTGCAGGGGCTTGCCGAAGGTCGCGAGCGCCGCTTCGCGAACGGCCTCCGACATGGTCGGATGGGCGTGGCAGGTGCGGCCGAGATCCTCGGATGATCCGCCGAATTCCATCAGCACCGCGGCTTCGTGAATGAGGTCGCCCGCACCGCGCCCGACAATGTGCACGCCCAGGACCGTGTCTGTCGCCTTGTCGGCCAGAAACTTGACGAAACCGTCGGTCGCGTTCATCGCGCGCGCCCGGCCATTGGCCGAAAACGGAAACTTGCCCGCGACATATTCGATTCCCGCCGCCTTCAATTCTTCCTCGGTCCTGCCGACCGACGCGACTTCCGGCTCCGTATAGACGACGCTCGGGATCACGTTGTAGTTCACGTGGCCAGCCTGACCGGCAATGGTCTCCGCGACGGCAACGCCCTCGTCTTCGGCCTTGTGGGCGAGCATCGGCCCGGCAACGACATCGCCAACGGCGTAAATGCCCGGCACATTCGTGCGCCAATGCGCATCGATCTTCACCCGGCCCCGGTCGAGTTCGATACCGGCGGCCTCAAGGCCCAGCCCTTCGGTGTATGGCCGCCGGCCGGTTGCGATCAGCACGATGTCGGCCGACAGCGTTTCGGGATCCCCGCCCTTCACCGGTTCGAACGTGACCTTCGCGCCCTTTGCCGTCCTCTCGACGCCCGTCACCTTGGACGACAGTCGAATATCAATGCCCTGCTTGGCGATGATGCGCTGGAACTGCTTCGAGACCTCGCCATCCATCCCGCCCAGCAGCTTGTCGAGATATTCGATGACCGTGACCTTGGCGCCGAGCCGGTTCCACACCGATCCGAGCTCGAGGCCGATGACGCCGCCGCCGACCACGATCATGCTCGCCGGAACCTTGCCCAGCGCCAGCGCGCCTGTGGACGAAACGATGGTTTTCTCGTCGATATCGACCGCAACGCCCGGAATGCCCGCAATGTCCGATCCGGTGGCGATAACGATGTTGCGCGTGTCCAGCATGGTTTCGCCGCCTTTGGCGTCGACGATCTTGACCTTGCCCGGCGCGGCGATCGATCCGGTGCCGTGGTGGACGTCAACCTTGTTCTTCTTCATCAGGAAGGCGACGCCATCGACATTGGACTTCACCGTCGCGTCCTTGTGCGCCATCATTGCCTTGAGATCGAGCTCGACCTTGCCAACCTTGACGCCCAGTGCCGCAAAACCGTGTCCGGCCTGCTCATACATCTCGGAGGCATGCAGCAGGGCCTTGGAGGGGATGCAGCCGATATTGAGGCAGGTCCCACCCAGCGTCGCCCATTTCTCGACGATCGCGGTCTTGAGGCCGAGTTGCGCACCCTTGATGGCGCAAACATAACCCCCCGGTCCCGATCCGATCACGACGACATCATAGCTCATGGGTTATCCCTTCGGTGGCGAATTCGCTCGAACGCCGCGGCAGGGGCCGCGGCGATCACTTGTTCTCCCGGACCTCTATGTGCTCAAAAAGCCAGCTTCAGCATTTCCCAAAGGATGAGGGCAAGGCCGAAGGTGGAGACAGTCCAGATGAGGGTGCGCAGATACGGAATGCCGGCGATATAGGCCGGGAAATAGAGCACCCGTCCCCAGAAATAGATCTGCGCGCCGAGCGCCGTATTTGCGTTTGCGTTGCCCGTGTAAAGCACCACCAGCACCAGCGCGGCGAAGGGTCCGAGCGTCTCCAGCAGGTTGAAGTATGACCGCTCGATCCGGCCCGCCGTACCGGTCGGGTTCAGCCAGGTGTCGCGCGGGCTGACGGCGTATTTCAAGCCGTGCTGCATGACTTCGGCGACCACTTGCGCAATCAGTTGCACGAAGAACAGCGCCACCGTGAACAGCAGCATCTTGAGTTCGACAGACATGTCCATGCCTCCCCTTCTGGGCCCAAATCGCGCCGACTATAGCCGATTACAAATCAAGTACCAGACGCTCGGGATCCTCAAGGCTTTCCTTCACGCGCACCAGGAACGTGACCGCTTCCTTGCCGTCAACGATGCGGTGATCGTAGGAAAGCGCCAGGTACATCATCGGGCGGATGACCACCTGCCCGCCAACCGCCATCGGCCTTTCCTGGATCTTGTGCATGCCCAAAATGCCGGACTGCGGCGCATTGAGGATCGGCGTCGACATGAGCGAGCCATAGACGCCGCCATTGGAAATGGTGAACGTGCCGCCCTGCATGTCCGCAAGGTCCAATTGCCCGTCGCGGGCGCGCTTGCCCAGCCGGCCGATTTCCTTCTCGATTTCGGCGATGGACATCTGGTCTGCATCGCGCACGACCGGAACGACGAGGCCCTTGTCAGTGCCGACCGCGACCCCGACATGGCAATAATTCTTGTAGACGATGTCGGTGCCGTCGATCTCGGCATTGACCGCCGGCACTTCCTTGAGCGCATGGCACACGGCCTTGGTGAAGAAGCCCATGAAGCCGAGCTTCACCCCGTGCTTCTTCTCGAACAGGTCCTTGTATCGGTTACGCAGATCCATGACCGCGGTCATGTCTACCTCGTTGAAGGTGGTCAGCATCGCGGCGGCGTTTTGTGCGTCCTTCAGGCGGCGCGCGATGGTCTGGCGCAAGCGCGTCATCCTCACGCGTTCCTCGCGTGCGCTGTCGGCATCGCTCGAAGGCGCGCGGGGCGCCTGCACCGGT
>JBGSJA010000084.1:0-9611 GCA_041742235.1 Salaquimonas sp.
AATACAAAAAGGGGGATATTGAGAAAAATATAGGACCCTCAATAGCTACCGGGCCCCTTACAATTGAAGAACGTGCGCGTCTACGCAAAGTCTACGACGACATGTTTGTCAAATACCTGAAAAGTATCGTGGTATCCAAGAATAGTTTTAAAACATCAGGGGCTTCCGACATAGCCCGTTATGCCGGAAAGTACTATGTGGAAACTGGGGGCAGAAGTACGGCATTGGGAGGGACTGCGCCACGACCCGCACGCGCTTCACTGGATATATACACAGAGAAGTCGAACGTATTGCTGGATTACTATACTGAACTCTTCAGATAGGTTTGACTCGGATCGCCAATCGGCATCTCCTTGAAGATCCGCTAACTTAGTCGGCTGACCGAGCTGGCCGCCATCTTGATCGTGAAGGCGGCCAGCAGGACCAGCAAAAGGTGCCAGGCCACGTCGGCGCGCGTGTAGTCGATCTTGGTGAGATCGAAGAGCTTGATATAGGCGAGCGCCCCGAAGACGATGGCGCCGAACATCGTGAAACCGGCCAGCGGCGCCATGCTGTATCCCGCGGCTGCCCGTTTCGATCCATACAGCGCCAGCGCCGTCGCCTTGGCCAGATACCACCCGGCCAACGCCGCCACGGTGGAAAGCAGGATGCCCGCAACGCCCATGTAAGGTCCGCTGACGAAGAAGCGGTCGGCAAAGGTCAGCGCAAGGGAAACAACCAGCGCGATGACGGCCTCGGATGCAATCTTCATGGGAGTTTTCCACATTCGGGCACGGGGGCTCGCCGCCAAGTAACTGTGTGAATGATTACAGATTGCCGTCCCTTGGGGAAGCTGCAATTGTCGGGGGCCACGGGCGAAAATCATGATTCACCGGAGTTCAGGTCAATTGAATGGAAGGGTCGGGAAATACGTCGGCAAGTTGCCTGCCATCGCCGTGCTTTTCGCCTTGCTGGCGTTTTCCGCTTCGCTCACCCCCAGCCTCATCCCCCGGACATTCCTGATACAGGGCGTGCTGTCGGGCCTTTCGGCCGCAATCGGCTACGGCTTCGGCATCCTGCTCAAGCAGATCTGGATATATCTGGAACTGCCGCTGTTTGCCGGGCGTGCATTGACGGCAGGCCGGGCTGCCGCGCTGCTTGCCGGCTGCGCCGTGGCGGCAGCGAGCCTTCTCAAGGTGAACGAGTGGCAGAATTCGATCCGCGCCGTGATGGAGATGGAGCCGCTTGAAGCGGGCTATGCCGTCGAGACTGTCCTGCTGGCGCTGGTGGTATTCGCGGTCCTTTTCCTGCTGGGGCGCGGCTTTCGCGCCAGCTTCAATTTCTTCAACCGCTGGTTGTCAAAAATTGCGCCGCGGCGCATCTCGATAGCACTGGGCGCCCTGCTTGCGCTCGTGCTGTTCTGGTCGGTTGCCCAGGGCCTTCTGTTCTCGATGGCGCTGCGCATCCTTGATTCATCGTTTCGCGAACTGGACGCCCTGGTGGAAGACGGAGCGGTCGCGCCTGCCGATCCGATCAAAACGGGAAGTCCTGCGTCATTGCTGGCGTGGGACGGGCTGGGACGCCAGGGGCACCGGTTCGTGCTTTCGGGCCCGTCGAAGCCGGAGATGGAAAGTTTCGCAGGCACGGCCGCTTTGGAGCCGATACGGGTCTATGCAGGATTGAATTCAGCCGAAACGGTCGAAGAGCGGGCGCGGCTTGCACTTGAAGAGCTCGAGCGGGTCGGGGGCTTTGAGCGGTCGCTGCTCGTCATCATCATCCCGACCGGTACCGGAATGGTCGATCCGCCGGCTATCGACACGCTCGAATATCTGCACAGGGGCGACGTGGCGAGCGTGGCGATGCAATATTCCTATCTTGCAAGCTGGCTTTCGCTGATCGTGGAGCCTGACTATGGCAGCGAGACCGGGCGGGCGCTCTTCCGCGCGGTATACAATCATTGGCGATCCCTGCCCCGCGACCGGCGTCCCCGGCTCTATCTGCACGGGCTCAGCCTGGGCGCGATGAGTTCGGAAGCATCCAGCGACATCTTGGACATACTCGCCGACCCGTTCCAAGGCGCGCTCTGGAGCGGCCCGCCATTTGCCGCAAGGGGTTGGCGGGCGGCTACGGCTGCGCGCGAGCCCGGCTCTCCGCAATGGCTGCCGCGCTTTCGCGACGGGTCCATCATCCGCTTCACGAACCAGGAAAACGCGCTCGGCCTCGATGGTGCGCCATGGGGGCCGGTCCGGATCGTCTACCTGCAACATGCCAGCGATCCGATCAGTTTCTTCGAACCTTCGATGTTCCACTCCAAGCCCGACTGGATGAAAGATCCGCGCGGGCCGGATGTGTCGCCGAAACTCGAGTGGTACCCGGTCATCACCTTCCTGCAACTGGTGGTGGACATGGCCATCGGCACCACGACGCCGCCGGGTTTCGGGCACATTTTCGCGCCGGAGCACTATATCAATGCCTGGGTGGCGGTGACGGACCCGCCTGGCGCCACGCCTGAAAATGTCGAAAGGCTCAAGGCACATTTTCGCGGCAGATGAGCAGCCACGGCGCCAGGCCGTCAGACTGTGGACGGACACACGCATAAATAGCTACATTTGCAACAATCGCTTTTGCTTTGGTCGCTTAAATGGCATTTTGCGCGTCGTGAGATTCATTTCCGCAGATGCGGGCATGCAAAAAGCCGGACCACTCTCCGGTTGATCGGGGGACAGATGGCCTTGAAGATTTCAACGATTGCCGCGGGCGGCGTGGCGCTTCTCATTTCATGGTTCCCGGCGGCGGGTGCCGACCTTGATCCTGAACCGGCGGCCGCGCCCCCGCCATCGGGAGGTTGGGAGTTCAATTTCACGACCTATGGATGGCTGCCGTGGATTTCCGGCGACATCGGGGTCCGGGGCAGGTCGTTCGGCGTCGAGGTCGATCCGAATGCGATACTCCATGCGCTCGATTGGGGATCGGGTATCCCGGCCTGGTTCAGCTATGCCGAAGCGCGGAACGGACCGGTGAGTTTCTTCAACGACATCGTGTATTCGAAGCTTGCGGGTTCCGGGGACTTCGCCACGACCGGACCTGAAGGTGCGCTCTCACTGTCCGGTGACGTGGAAGCGGACTATACGCAGACGATCATCGAACTGGGCGGCACATACGAGATATGGGCGGACGGGGAACAGGGATCGGGCCGGGCGGCATTCGATGTCCTCGCCGGCGGGCGCTACTGGAAGCAGGACGTTTCCGTCTCGGCCGACCTCAACGCCAACATCAATATCGACGGCCTTGAGGTGAGCGGGGGCCGCGTGATCGCGCGCAGCGGCAATGTGGACTGGATCGATCCCTTCATCGGGGCGCGCCTGCGCAAGGAAATCCTGCCGGGCCAAGGCCTGACGGTGCGCGGCGACATCGGCGGTTTTGGCGTCGGCAGCGAATTTACCTGGCAGGTCATCGCGGCCTATGACGTGCGCATCGCCGACGTCAAGGGTGTCGGCATCGACGGCTATCTGGGCTACCGGGCGCTCTCCGTGGACTATTCGCAAGGCTCGGGCACAAGCCGCTACGAGTTTGACGCTGTGATGCACGGCCCGGTCATGGGCGTCACCTTCAAGTTCTGAAGAGGCAAGGGAGGCGGCCGACCTGGCGACCCAGACCTGGAAGAAAGTAGTCAGGCACTTGCATCGCCGGTGCGAGCCATGCCGCGAAGCTGGGTGAAAAACGCCATGATCTCCTGTGGCGTCGCGCGCTCCACCGCACCGGCGGCGACCTCTTCCCTCGGCCAGATCCAGGATGCCGCCGGATCGTGAAGCATCGCCCACTCGCCGAACATCCGCCCGGAAACGTTTTCCGCCACGTGAACTTTCACCTCAAGATGGCGGTCGTCGCGCTGGATGCGCTCCAGCGTATTCTTGACCGTCTCTTCTGGGCCTTCCAGCAATTGAAGGTAAATATCGGCGCGGCAGATCAGGGCTCCGGTTACGCCGTCGCGCGCATTTGCGCGCCTTGCGTCCAGCAGAATGCTGTTCAAAATGCCTGTGTCGAAGCCAAATGGTCGCGACGTGTAGATGGCCCGAAACAGGCTCATGGGCAGCGATCTCCCGTTTGAGTGGTCACTATGAACTTTGGCAACGTGCGGCGCGAGCGTTATTTGGGGGACGCCAAACGCAGTGTCAGGACATCGTTGATGACCAGTCGCGGGTCGAGGAAATCGGCGCTGTAGATGTTGCGGATCGAGCCTTCGGCATCGATCAGGAACACCCGCAGGAGATGGCCCAGCGGCCCCAACGGATCTGAGGCGTCGCGTTTTCTCGATACCGGCTGGCTCCAGGCGGCCAGCACCGGCTTGATCGTGGCTTCGTCTCGGGCTGTAAGGAAATGCCATGGCGGCAATCCGGCGCCTTCGGCACGGAACCCTTGCGCATATTCCCGCATCCGGTCGGGCGTGTCGTATTGCGGATCGAAGCTGAGGCTGATCATGCCGAAGCCGTCCGAGAGCCCCGCCGACCCGGCCAATTGCCGCACCTGCGCCATGTAGGCGCTCGCCATCGGGCAAATGTCGCCGCATCGCGTGTAGACGAAGGCAAGGAGCGTGATCCTGCCGGCGGACAGTTCCGACAGCGCGGCCTCGCGCCCTTGTTCGTCGAGCAGGGTGAAATCGGCGGCCTTGCCGATTGGCGGCAGCGCATATGTCCCGGGTTTTGCGAGCGGATAGACCCAATCATCGGCCGGCCCGGTGATTTGTGCATGGGGTCTGGCGGCGCCTTGTTCATGGCCTTGCGCGGCGGATGAAATGAGAATGCAGGCAAGCAGCGAAGAAAACCGTTTCATGGAAATGACTCCCCGTGCAGCAGGCGGCGGGGCCGAGCCCCGCCGCCCCGGCTTCAATACAGTTCGCTCGAACCGAAGCGCATCAGGTGCGGCCGGCCAAGCTCCTCGGCGAGGAAGTCGATCTCGAAGCGCGGCGTGAGGCTTTTGCCGTTCCATGTGTATGCCTTGAGAAACTGCTCGTTCTCCTCACCCTTCTTGTCCCAGTTCGCCAGCAGCGAACTCGTGTAATAGAGCCGTTTTCCGTCCCAGCTTTGCGAGACCATGTTGACCTGCGATCCGATCTTCTCCTCGTGGATGAGTTTCGGGCTGAACGGATCCTTCACATCATAGATGCGCGTCATGCCGTCCATGAAACTGTCGACGATGAGGGTTGAATCATCGGCGCTAAGGCTGATGTCGACGGGCAAGGGGATCTTGGCGGGATCGCCGATCTTGCCGACGGATTGCGCTTTCCATTCGCCGTTTGCGTCCTCATGCACCAGCCAGATCTCAGAGGTCAGCGCCGTGGTGGTGAAAGCGTAGTTGTGGTCTTCCCCCCACGCCCAGCGAATCTCCAGCGGCGTACCCGGCACCTCGAACACCTGGCGCGGCTTGCGGGCATGGAAATCCCAAAGCACCATGGTTGAGCCGAAGCGCTTCATCGATTCAGGGTCCGAGATGACCTCGCCAATGTCACGCATGTAGTTGTCGAGGCCGGTGAACGAAGAAGTGAGCATCACGTTGCGGCGCGGCAGGACGCGCGCGTCATAGCCGTAGCCGTCGGCCATTTCGCCGTTCAGAGCGCCCTGCGGATCGTCTGCCGTCGGCATCCAGTAGGTTGCGATGTATTCCCCGTCATTGGTGTATTCGACGAGGCCGGTGCGCCCGGACCTGTCCTTGTTGGACAATCCGGAGATCAGCATCCGGCCCGGCAAGGCATATGCCCCATGCGGTCCGGCGACGCCCCCGCTCGCCTTCACGAAATTGTCGATGGTCTTGACGAGTTTCGGGTTCGAGGGATCGGTGGCGATGTCGAATATCCAGATCATCGAACTGTCCAGCCCCTGCACCCAATAGTGCCGGCGGTCGTCGGTCAGTCCGCCGTGATGAGCCTCGTGCCGCCCGCCGACCGAATCGGTATCCACGACTTTTCCGAATGTGGGGGAATCCTTGCGCGCATCGACCGTGACGAGCTTGTCCGAGCCGTCGCCGACGCCCTCCACGCCAAGCGTCCAGACTTAGACGAATTCCTCTTCGCCCTCGATTTTTGCCATGTAGGGCGATTGGCAGGTTTCATCCGCACGGGCCGCGGCCGCCCCGGCGAACGCACCCATCGCAATGATTGCCAGAAGTCCTGCCTGCTGGTTGAATTTTCGATTTTTTGGCATGGCGTTTTCTCCTCCACAAAGCGGCGGTTTCCCTACCGTCACGAGGGCGCAAACGTTTATCCCGCCAATTTGTTCCATCCCTGCGCAATCCAACTGGCCAAGGGAGGATTTCCGGCCTGCGCCAGTTGTGCGATCGCGCACATCGGCGTTCAATGGTTAACCCCAAGTAAATGGAGTGAATGACAGGGACAAGGAATATCGCCATGAGCAGCATTACCTGTGAACCTGCAGTTTTCTTCCCTTACGCAACCATCAGTCCGGTTGCATCGCCGCACTGCTTGCAGGCGCATTGGCCGGGGGAAATGCCCATGCGGCCCAGGTTGGCAACACGGTGGACGCATCCACGACCGTGACCGGCTCAGGCGCCGGTGGAAACCGCACCATTGGCAAGAATTCGCCGATCTTCAGTGACGACAGGCTGAAGGCCAACCGTACCGGCAGCGCCCAGATCATCCTCGTCGACAACACCCGCATTGTCGTCGGGCCGAACGCCCAGGTCGATATTGTCGACTATGTCTATGACTCGGAAAAGACGTTCAAGACGATCACCATCAAGGCAACCAAGGGCGCAATACGGTTCATCAGCGGCAAGAGCAAGGCATCGGCCTACAAGCTCGTCACGCCTTCCGGCACCATCGGCATTCGCGGATGAAGACTGCGGGGCGCCCGGCAGCGCGCTGTCAGCTTGCCGGCAGTCCAACCCGTTGCCGGCATGACTATGGCGACTGCGTGAGACGCGGAGAAGGTTCATAGTGATGAAGAATGGTGCCCAGGGACGGAATTGAACCGCCGACACGCGGATTTTCAATCCGCTGCTCTACCAACTGAGCTACCTGGGCATCTTCCGGCGCATGGGCGTCTTTTCGCCTGCCGGAGCGAGCGGCGTTATAGGCGGTAAGAACGGCACTGGCAAGTGCGCAAGCCTGCAAATTCGGGAGTGGCGCAAGTGTTTTGCGCCGGGCTCAATCGTGCTCTTCAATATCGCCGGCCGGTTCGCCCGGAACGGCATAGGCGCCTGAGAACCAGCGGTTGAGATCGATGTCGGCGCAGCGGCTCGAACAGAACGGATAGTGCGTGCGCGATGACGGTTTGCGGCACACCGGGCAAGGCACCGGCTTGCGCAGCGGCGTCACTTTTTCCGCCGGCTTGTCGCCGCCTTGCGTCACAGCCGGTTGAGCCAGTTGAAAAGCACCGGATAGCCCTCGCCGGTCAGCATCGAAACCGTTTCGTAAAGCGGCAGGCCGACGACATTGGTGTATGAGCCGACCAGCTTGACCACGAATGCGCCGGCAAGGCCCTGTATGGCATAGCCGCCGGCCTTGCCGCGCCATTCGCCGGACGCAAGGTATGCCTCCATCTCCTCGCGCGACAGCCGCTTGAATCGGACGCGCGTTTCGACCAGCCGGTGGCGCATCGCGCCCTTGGGCGTGACGAGGGTCAACGAGGTGTAGACGCGGTGCGAGCGCCCCGACAGAAGGCGAAGGCAGTTCGATGCCTGGTCCAGCATCTCGGCCTTGGGCAGCACGCGCCGGCCCAGCGCCACGACCGTGTCGGCGGCAAGGATGTAGCTGCCCTGCAATTCCTCCGACCGTCGGGCATTCTCGATCGCAAGCTCCGCCTTCTCGCGTGACAGCCGCTTGGCAAGGCTCCGGGGCGCCTCGCCCTTTTGCGGCGTTTCGTCGGCATTGACGGGCGTGAGATGGTCCGGTTCAATCCCGGCCTGCTGAAGCAGTTGCAGGCGCCGGGGCGAGCCCGAGGCGAGAACCAGCTTTGGCCTTGTCGTCATTTTGCCCGCCTCCCCCTTGGCCGCGCGCGCCGGCGCGGGACGGGAATCACTTGAATCGGTATGTGATGCGGCCCTTGGTCAGGTCATAGGGCGTCATCTCGACCAGCACCTTGTCGCCGGCCAGCACGCGGATGCGGTTCTTGCGCATGCGGCCTGCGGTGTGTGCAATGATTTCATGCTCGTTTTCCAGCTTCACGCGGAAGGTCGCGTTGGGAAGCAGTTCGGTCACCACTCCAGGAAATTCCAGTACTTCTTCCTTGGCCATTAGTCCTCTTTTTCAAAGATCGCGTTCCAGTCGCAAAAGTGCCGGGAAACTATCCGAGAACGTGCCCCCGGCACAAGGCACATTCAGCCGAAGCGTTTGCGTATCCTCTCCTCGAGCCGGTCACGTGTCTGGCGATAGGCTTCGAGCACCTGTTCACGGTTCCCGGCAACGCCCGAAGGGTCCATCGTCGGCCAGTATTCGACATCCACCGCATGCGAACGGAGCAGTTGCAGCACCCGGTGGTGGGCTTCGGGCGACAGCGTGACGACGAGGTCGAAATAGCTGTCGCCTAGATCGTCCAGCGTCACGGGAAGGTGGTCCGCCATGGATATGCCGCGCTCGGCCATGACCGCAGCCGCGAAGGGATCCGCGCTGCCGGCGGCAACACCGGCCGAGCGGGAGTAGATGTTGTTGCCATACAGCATGCGCGCCAGGTTTTCCGCCATGGGCGAGCGGATCGAGTTCAGGGCGCAAACGAACAGCACCGAGGCGGGCCTGGCGCTTTCAGCCATTTCGGGCGCTCCGCCGCTTCAGCAAGCCTAGCCCCGCCAGTGCAGTACGCAGATCAGCGTGAAGAGCCGCCGCGCCGTGTCGAAATCGACTTCGATCTTGCCGGCAAGGCGGTCTTGCAAGGTCTGCGAGCCTTCATTGTGCAGGCCGCGCCGGCCCATGTCTATTGCCTCGATATGGCTCGGCGAAGCGGAGCGGATCGCTTCGTAGTAGCTTTCGCAGATCAGGAAATAGTCCTTGATCACCCGCTTGAACGGCGTCAGCGACAGCATGTGGATCGCGACGGGTTCGCCGCTCTCGCGCACGACCGTGAAGACAAGCCGCGATTCGGCAACCGAAAGCGTCAGCCGGTAGGGCCCGCCCTTCTCGTCATTTGCCGGCGCGAAGCTGTTTTCTTCCAGCAGATCGAAAATCGCCACCGCGCGTTCATGCTCGACATCGGGCGTGGCCCGGCCGATGGAGGCGTCGTCGAGCACCACGTCCACAAGCCGGTTGTCCCTGGTCGCCCGCTTGTCCATCGCCGCGCCCGTTCACCTGTTCATTCGGATGGAGACGGAACGGCCATGAGCGGCAAGCCCCTCGGCAGCCGATAGCGTCACGGCGGCGGGACCGAGCACAGCAAGCTGCCCGGGACCGAGCTTCAGCACCGAGGTCCGCTTGACGTAGTCGAGCACGGACAGGCCCGATGAAAAGCGCGCCGAACGCGCCGTCGGCAGCACGTGGTTCGAGCCGCCGACATAGTCGCCGATGACTTCCGGCGTGTGCCGGCCGAGGAACACGGCCCCGGCATTGCGGATGGCCGCAAAAAGCGCCTCGGGGTCTGCCGTGGCGATTTCCAGATGCTCGGCGGCGATGCGGTCGGCCAGCGGCGGCG
>JBGSJA010000085.1:0-2421 GCA_041742235.1 Salaquimonas sp.
GCGGCGCGGGCCACGGTCTCCGCGGTCGCCCCTGTCACCGCGATCGCCACGGTCACCGCGCTCGTCGCGGTCGGACTTGCGCATCATCGCCGACGGGCCTTCCTCATGCGCATCAACGCGGATGGTCATGTAGCGAAGGATGTCGTCATGGAGGCGCATCTGGCGTTCCATTTCGCTCACCGCCGCCGATTCCGCGTCGATGTTCATCAACACGTAATGGGCCTTGCGGTTCTTGTTGATGCGATAGGCGGTGTTGCGAAGGCCCCAGCTTTCGACCTTGGCCACCTTGCCGCCATTTGCTTCGATCACGCCCTTGAATTGTTCCGCAAGGGCTTCGGCCTGCTGCCCGGAAATATCCTGGCGAGCGAGGAATACATGCTCATAAAGGGCCATGAGGCCTTTCCTTTCCTGTGTCAGGCGGGCCGCGCGAAGCCTCCTTGCCGCTTTTCTGCCCCGCTATGCGGGCCTGGAAAGGCGAAGGGAAACGGTTGAGAGCGGAGACACGGGAGGACGGACCCGCTTTTGGTCCGGCGACTTTCGAAGAAGACGCCCCTCCGTTCAGCCCCCGGCGACCAAGCCTGAAGCTCCAACGCCCGCGTTCATACAGAAATCCGTTCTTTTTGCAAGTGCGAAGCCTGTTCCGGCCGGCAGGGGGTGCAACCGCGCCGCCAAACTGCTATAGGCGCTGCTTTACGAATGGACGGCAGTACAGCGGATGCGGTTGACGAAAATGCTTGCCTTTGTCCTCGCCGCGGCGCTTTCCGGCTGCCAGGCGGGCAATCCGACATCGGCGCTTGTCTCCGCAAAAGAGGGCGTTCCGGCGGGAAGCCAGGCAGCGCCTTCGGGAAAATGGAACGGCCCTCAGGCCGGCATAATGCCACCCTTCAAGGAATCCGCCTTCAAGTATCGCAAACCCCTCGAGGTTGCCGACGGCGGACGCTACATGAAGGTGCCGTACGACGAATTCGTCGACATCAACAAGCGCGACGAAGTTCCGGTGCGCAAGGTGCGCTCCTTCTACGTCCAGAAACTGCCGGCGGGCACGGAGAAGGAATTCGAATACACCGCTGGCGGCGCACGGCATTTCTATCGCGCCATGGGGCAGGTCGACGGCGGTTCGAAGATCACCATGATCTATGTCCATGGCCGCGGGGGAAATCGCGACTGGGGCTTTGACGACGAGCGCTTCGGCGGCAATTTCAACCGCCTGAAGAACATGATGCTCAAGGCCGGCGGCGCCTACATCGCCCCGGACTTCACCGACTTCGAGGCGCAGGGCCTTGCCGAGCTCAAATACCTGGTGGCGAAGTTCCGTCCGCTCACCAGCGGAAAACTGGTGGTCGCCTGCGGATCGCTCGGCAACAGCCATTGCTGGAACCTGGCGCTCGATCCGCAGGCTTCCCGCCAGATCGACGGCATCGTTGTCCTGGCAGGGTTCCCCGACAACCGTTTTCTCAATTCGGCGGTGGTCACGGGCGGGCGGCCGATACCGCTGGTAATCGCGCATGGCTCGTGGGATCCCGACTATGACTACAAGCCAATGGTCGAATTCTACCGGGCGCTGCGGGCCAAAGCCCCCGCCTATCCAGTCCGCTTCCTGCTGTTCGAAACCGGCAAGCATGGCGCGCCTGTCCGCATGATCGACTGGCGCGACACGCTGAACTGGATCGACTCCCTGTAATGCCTGCCTAGGCGACCTTCTGCACAATTGCCGGTTCGGCGCCGCCGATGAACTGCCTCGCCCAGGCTATTCGGGCGCGATCGGCCTCGGCCGCCCACAACCCGCAACAGATATCCGTGCCATTGGCGTCGATCCTGCGTTCGATGATTTCGGCATTGCCGCAATAAGCGTTCGTCATGTCGAAGAACTTGCTCTCGCACACCGCGATGATATGCGAGATCCCGTTCGCCTGCGCGAATTCGATCACCGACAGGGTCAGCGCCAGCGTGATGCGGTTCGCCAGGCTCTGCTTTCGCGAAGAGCTGGACTCGACGCAAAAACGGGTCGCCTCCCAGATGTTCGGCGACTTGAAATCATCGGGATCCGGCAGCATGTCGGCCCAGACCGTGTGCATGAGCGTGGGCCCGGTGGTTGGCATCAGCCGTACGCCGCCCGTGACCTCGCCGGTCTCGTCGTCCAAGTGTAAAATGTAGAGATTGTATAGTTCGTCGAACTCGTCATGTTCAAGTCCGAACGACTTGGGTTCAACCCACTGCAGTTTGTCACAAAATACTCGCTTTCTTAAGGAAAAATATTGCCGCAAGGCAATATTGTACTGCAGCCGCTGACGCGGCTCTATGAAGATTATCATTTCTGATCTTCCCGTAATTTGGTTGAAGATCATCAAATCAACCCATTTATACGGGAAAAACGCAATCACCTAGAAATGAGGGATTGCTCTCCGGGAATGCCTGAATCTC
>JBGSJA010000086.1:0-4882 GCA_041742235.1 Salaquimonas sp.
AAGGTGTAGAGCTTGAGGCCCGACAGATCCGCAACGGAGCGGATCGGCTTCTTGGTGTTGAAGTGGCACGGGTCCTGACCCGCCGCCGACAGCCAGACCACGCCGCCCGCCTTTGCGTACTGCTCGCGCCAGATATCGGCCAGCCCGTATTGCTGGAACAGCACCGGCACGTCGAGGATCGAGCGCGTGGCAAAGGGGAAGTAGCCGCCGAACAGGGAAATCTCCACCGGCGCGGCCATGGAATCATCGTCCGAATGCACGGCGTCGATCGTTCCGGCCTGCAAGGCGCGGAAGAGTTCGCCCGTCGGCACGATCTGGTCGGCATAGAAGAGCTCGATTTCCATCTCGCCATTGGCTGCCTTGTTGAAGGAATCGACGAAAGGCTTCGTCACGAACTGGCCCAGCGTGGAGCCTGCATAGGTCTGCATGCGCCACTTGATCGGCGCCTGTGCGCGAACCACCGCTGGCGCTGCCAGGGCCGAAGCACCCATCGCCACGCCGCCAATCCCTGCCTTCTTCAGAAAATCGCGTCTTGAAGTCATTCCTGTTCTCCTTGCTTTACCCGCCCGGCAGTCCCGGGCTTTTCGTTTCCCGCCAGCACCCGCCGGCAGGCAGTTTGCCCCTCCAACTACTTTCCGTAAACGTAATTCGGCAGCCACAGCGCGATTTGCGGAAACGCCATCACCGTGATCAGCGCCAGGATCATCACGGCAACGAAAGGAATGATCGAAATGTAGATGTCCCGAATGCCGATTTCCGGCGGCGACATCGCCCGCATCAGGAACAAATTGTAGCCGAAGGGCGGCGTCAGATACGCGATCTGGCAGGTGATGGTGTAAAGCACTCCGTACCATACGAGATCGAAGCCAAGGCTGCCGACCAGCGGCACGTAAAGCGGCGCAACGATCACCAGCATTGCCGTATCATCGAGGAACGTGCCCAGGATGAGATAGCTCAGCTGCATCAGGATGAGGATTTCCCATGGGCCAAGGCCCAGATCCCCAATGAAGAAGCCCTCGATCGACTTCACCGCGCCAAGCCCGTCGAACACCGCACCAAAGCAAAGGGCCGCCAGGATGATCCACATAAACATGCAGGATATTGCCAGCGTCATGCGCGTCGACGTCTCGAAAACCAGCCACGACAGGCGGCCTTTCGCTGCCGCAGCGGCAACAGCGGCAAGGGCGCCGACAGCCGAGCTTTCGACGAGGCTTGTCCAGCCATTGACGAACGGCACCATCATCACCGCGAAAATGCCGAGCGGCAGCAGACCCGCGCGCAGAAGCGCGAGCTTCTCGCGCATCGGGATGTTGCGTTCTTCCTTGGCAAGGACCGGCCCGAGCTCCGGATTGATGCGGCAACGCACGTAAATGTAAACGATGAACATCCCGGCCACCAACAGGCCCGGGAACAGTCCCGCGAGCCACAGCTGCCCCACTGGCTGGCGCGCAATCATCGCATAGAGCACCAGGACCACCGATGGCGGGATGAGGATGCCGAGCGATGAACCCGCCTGGATCACCCCGGTGATCATCCGCTTGTCGTAGCCGCGCTTGAGGAGTTCCGGCAGCGCGATGGTGGCTCCAATGGCCATGCCGGCGACCGACAGGCCGTTCATGGCCGAGATCAACACCATCAGCCCGATGGTCCCGATCGCCAGCCCTCCCCGCACCGGACCCATCCACACATGGAACATGCGGTAAAGGTCGTCCGCGATCCGGCTCTCCGAGAGGATGTAGCCCATGAACACGAACATTGGCAGCGTAAGCAGCGGATACCATTTCATCAGCTTCATCGCGGCCGAGAAGCCGAGTACCGAGCCGCCCGTGCCCCACAGCATCATCGCCGAGGCGACCGCAACGAATCCGATCGCCGCGAACACCCGCTGCCCTGTCAGAAGCATCAGCATCATCGATGCGAACATCATCAGGGCGATCATTTCATAGGACATCAGATCTCCCGCCCCCGCACGCGTGCAATGTCCTTGAAGAACTCGGCCGAGCCCTGCAGGATCATCAACACCAGCGCTATGCACATCACCGTCTTGATCGGCCACAGATATGGCCGCCAAGGCGAGGCGCTGCGTTCGCCCACCTGGAACGAGTAGGTGAGGCTCTCGATGCCGCCCCATAGCAGGTTGCCGAGATAGAACAGCATGAAAAGCACGGTCACCGCATCGACGACCGCCTTGGTCGTTGGCCGCCAATCCGCGTAAAGAAGGTCCATGCGCACCGCGCTGCCCATCTGGATGGAATAAGGCCCGCCGAGAAAGAAATAGGCGACCATGAAGAACTGGGCCATTTCCAGCGTCCACAGCGCCGGCGTCATGAAAACCTTGGAAAAGGTGGAATAAAGCAGCACGCCCATCAGCGCGAAAAGGAGATACATCGCGAACCGGCCGATGCGGTAGTTCAACGCCTCCACGAAACGCACATACTTGACGATGTAGCCGGGCATGTCCTGGCGATTTCCATTTGTTTTTCAGGCACTCACAATGCCCAGCGGTCAGGGAAGCTTAGACCGAGGCCTGCCAAGGCTTCAAGCGATTGTTCCGCGGAAAATTCAGGCAACTGACCGATTTGCGGCCTGGTGCTGCGAGTGGCACAATGCCTTGAAATACAGCAGCATGCCGAAACCGGGAGACGCATCATGACGCGCGCGAAGAAACTGCTGCCCGTCGGCATCAAGGCAAAGGGCTTCAGGACCGAACACGATTCGATGGGCGAGTTGCAGGTGCCCGCCGACCGGTACTGGGGCGCTCAGACAGCGCGCTCGCTGAAGCATTTTTCAATCGGAACGGATGTGATGCCAACAGGCGTTTGCCGCGCGTATGGCGTCATCAAGGAAGCCGCGGCAATCGTCAACCGCGACGCCGGACGCCTCGATCCGTCCATCGCAGGGGCGATCATCGAGGCCGCGCGCGAGGTGGCGTCAGGCGATCTCGACGATCACTTCCCGCTGCATGTTTGGCAGACGGGATCGGGCACCCAGACCAACATGAATGTCAACGAGGTCATCACCAACCGTGCCATCCAGCTGCTCGGCGGGACCATTGGCTCGAAGAACCCGGTACACCCGAATGATCATGTCAACATGGGCCAGTCGTCGAACGACACGTTCCCGACCGCGATGCATGTAAGCGCCCTGTTGGCGATCGATGAAGCTGTATTGCCGGCATTGCGCGCCCTGAATGAAGTCATCAAGGCCCGGGCCGCCGAATGGATGGAGATCGTCAAGATCGGTCGCACCCATCTGCAGGACGCCGTGCCGCTGACCGTCGGGCAGGAATGGTCGGGCTATGCAGCGCAACTGGATTACGCTGCCGGCGCAATCGAGGCCGCAAGGCCGGGCCTGCTCGAACTGGCGGCCGGCGGCACCGCCGTCGGCACCGGTCTCACCGCGCCGGAAGGCTTTTCGGTGGCGATAGCGGTCGAAATTGCCCGCCTCACCGGCAAGCCCTTCGTGACAGCTCCCAACAAGTTCGAGGCGCAGTCCTCGCTGACGGCCATGCTGGCAGCGATGTCGGCGTTGCGCGGCCTTGCCGTGGCGCTGTTCCAGATCGCCAACAACATACGCTTCCTTGCTTCCGGTCCGCGAAGCGGCCTCGGTGAATTGTTGCTGCCTGAAAACGAACCCGGTTCCTCGATCATGCCGGGCAAGGTCAATCCGACCCAGTGCGAGGCGCTGATCATGGTGGCGACGCAGGTGATGGGCCTCGACGGCGCCGTCGCGATTGCCGCCTCGCAAGGCAATTTCCAGCTCAACACCATGCGGCCCATGGTGATCGCCAATTTCCTCAATTCGGCGCGGATGCTGGCGGACGGCTGCACCAATTTCCGGCGCTTTGCCATCGAGGAGGCCCAGGTGAACGAGGAGCGTATTGCCGATCTCGTCTCGCGCTCGCTGATGCTGGTGACGGCGATTGCGCCCATCGTCGGCTACGACAATGCCGCCAGGATCGCCCACAAGGCGGCGCATGAGCGAACCACGCTGCGCGAGGCGGCGCTCGCTTCCGGCCTCATCGATGCGCAGACATTCGATCGCGTCACGGACCCGCGGCCGATGACCGGAAAGGGCCTTTCCGGCGCATGATTTTCAACCCCCGGTGCGGATCAGGTCGGCGGCCTTTTCCGCGATCATGATCGTTGGCGCATTGGTGTTGCCGCCGATCAGTGTCGGCATGACCGAGGCGTCGATGACGCGAAGCCCTTCCACGCCGCGCACCCTCAGCGAAGGATCGACGACCGATTTTTCGTCGCTCCCCATCCGACAGGTGCCGACCGGGTGGTAGATCGTATCGGCGCGCGAGCGGATGTGCTTTTCGAGTTCGCCATCGTTCTCATTGCCGGTCATGTAGAGTTCGCGGTGGCGGTACTTGCTGAAGGCGGGAGCCGCCATGATGCGCTGGACGATGCGCGTGCCGGCGATCATTACGGCCATGTCGCGCTCGTCGCTGAAGTAGTTCGGATCGATGCGCGGCGCCGCAAGCGGGTTCGGGCCGGCCAGTTGCACATCGCCGCGCGAATGTGGCCGCAGCACGCAGACATGGCAGGAATAGCCATGCCCGAGCTTGATGCTGCGCAGATGGTTGTCGACAAGACCGGCCACGAAGTGAAGCTGAATGTCTGGGCGCTCGAGATCGGGGCGTGTTTTCAAGAAAGCGCCCGCTTCCGCTCCGGGCGAGGCGCCCATGCCGGTTCCGTCGCGCCGCCATTGTGCGACCGCCCGCGAAATCGTCGCCGCGCCACCGGGCGTCAGTCCGACCATGTCCGTGTCGAGCGAACGCCACAGGATGATGAAGTCCACATGGTCCTGCAGGTTCTGGCCGACGTTTGGCGAATCGACCAGCGTGTCGATCCCCATGCTGCGCAGATGCGCGCCC
>JBGSJA010000087.1:0-14261 GCA_041742235.1 Salaquimonas sp.
CGGACGGCCGAAAGCCTCGAACCGCTGGCGGGCAAGCTCGAGCCGGCGCGCAATGTCCGCCGTATCGCTTGGGTCGAGCGGCGTCACGCTATTGAGGCGCTTCGAGGGATGGGCGGCCGTCTGGCGGATCGCCCAGGTTCCATCGTAATGGGTTGCGGTGGCTGGAAAGGACCGGAAACTGACCGCCTCTATCCGGCGCACAACCGCCAGGTCGGCATTGGGCATGCGGTGCTCAGCTTCGATAGTCGCCATTGATGGCAACATATTCCTTTGTAAGGTCGCAGGTCCATACCCGGGCCTTGCCCTTGCCCAGACCAAGTTCGACGCGGATGGGAACGTATTGGCCGCGCATTACGTTCGTCGCGGCCTCCTCGCTGTAGTTTGGATCGCGCGCGCCATTGTGCGCAACGCGTACATCGCCGAAGGAAATCGACAAAAGGTCGCGGTCGGCAGGTTCGCCGGCCTTGCCCACGGCCATGACCACGCGGCCCCAATTGGCGTCCTCGCCGGCGATCGCGGTCTTGACCAGCGGGGAATTGGCGATCGAAAGCGCAATGCGCCGCGCCGAGCCGGACGAAACCGCGCCGGTCACCGAAACCTCGACGTGCTTGGTCGCCCCTTCGCCGTCGCGCACCACCATCATCGCAAGATCGTGCAGCACCGTTGCCAGCGCCTTGCGGAAAGCCGGGACTCGCGGATCCTTGGCATCCTTCACCGGCTTGACGCCCGGAGCGCCGGCGGAAAACAGCATCAGCGTGTCGCTCGTGGAGGTGTCGCTGTCGACCGTTATGGAATTGAAGGTCGGCTTTACCGCCTTCGACAGCATCGCCTGCAGCAGCGGCGCGCTAACCGGCAGGTCGGTCACCAGGAAGGAGAGCATCGTCGCCATGTCGGGAGCGATCATGCCCGCGCCCTTGGCGATGCCGTTGATGACGAAGTTGCGTCCGCCCGCCTCGAAGCTTGCCGTGGCAAGCTTGGGATAGGTATCCGTCGTCATGATGGCCCGCGCCGTGTCGGCCCAGCCATCTTCCCGCGCCGAGGCCGCGATCGCCTTCAGGTGCGACGCGAAGCCCGTAACGTTCAGTGGCTCTCCGATCACGCCGGTCGAGGCGATGAACACATCGCTTTTCTTGCAGCCGAAGGCCTCGGCCGCGGCGTCCGCGGTGAGGCGCACGGTTTCGACGCCCTTCTTGCCGGTGAATGCGTTGGAATTGCCTGAATTGACGACGACGCAGCGCGCCTTGCCCTTTTCAAGCTGCTTGCGGCACCAGTCCACCGGAGCCGACGAGCATTTCGATCGGGTGAAGACGCCGGCAGCGGTTGCCGGCCGGTCGAAGACGATCGCCGTCAGGTCCTTGCGGTTCTTGTACTTGATCCCCGCTTCGACGCTGCCCAGACGCACGCCGTCGATCGGCGGCACCTCGGCAATCCGTTCCGGCGCAAGCGGCGAAACCTTGGCGCTCATGCTTTCCCCCCGGCCATGCCTTCAAGTCACTGCGGCTTTTGCAGTTCGTCGAGCTGCGACTTCAACTTCGGGTCGGTCACATCGATGGTGACTTCCTTGCGGGCGTCCTCGACAAGCTTGGCGTATTTTTCGCGCACCACGATCTGGCGCACCTGCGTCTCCACGTCCTTGAATTCAGGCGGCTTGACGGCGCGCTCTTCCTCCTTGCGGATCACATGGAAGCCGAACTGGGTCTGGACCGGCGTCTTGGTGTATTCGCCGATCTTCAACGCCGTCACCGCGGCTTCGAATTCCGGCACCATCTGCCCCTTGCCGAAGAACCCGAGATCACCGCCATTGCTGGCCGCCGACGGATCGGTGGACTTTTCCTTGGCAAGCGCGGCGAAGTCCTTGCCGCCTTCGATCTCCTTGATGATCGCCTCGGCTTCTTCCTTCGTCTTCACGAGAATGTGCATGGCGCGCGTTTCCTGCTCGACGGGCATTGCCGAGATTTCCTTGTCGTACCGCGCCTTGACTTCCTCGTCGGTCACCTTGTTGAGCGCGTTCTCCTGGAAATACTGGTTGTGCAGGGCACGCTGGCGCAGGAAGTTCATCCGCGCAATGAAGGAAGCCTCCTTTTCGAGGCCGGCGGCCTCGCCCTTGAGCGCCAGGAGCTTCACGTCGATGAGCGCGTTGAGAATCGCGGCTTTGCGCTGTTCTTCAGGCACTTGCGCGAACTGTTCGGCCAGGTCCGCGGTGGCCATGGCAAGGTCGCGCTCGGTGATGACGTTGTCGCCGATCTTGGCGACCACGGCTTCATCGGTCTGCGCCAAGGCTGGAACGCCCGAGGCCAGGCAAAGCGCCAATGCCGTTGCAGCGATCAATCGCAAGGGGCGATACGCGCCTGTGCGCGGATTTTCAGTCTTCATAACAGGTCCTTCTCCGGAATTTCCGACAGCGCGCTGGCGCGGCCGCGATCATGATGCCGTGGCTGGATCGCCCCGGCGCGAGGCGCGCCCGGCGTTGACAAGCCAATTGCCCCCTCTTATCTGTCCGCAATCCCGGCGTCCAGAACTGTTGCGCCCGAAGGCGGAACTTTAAGGTCACTTCGAACGGCAGATTTCCGGGCCCGCGTCGAGCCGACCGGCGGCGCGCGGCGCCACATCAGAGAGGCCTCATGGGCATTTTCACCAGCATTGCACGCAGGGTTTTCGGCTCCACGAACGACCGGCTGGTCCGCGGCCTGCAGCCCAAGGTACAGGCGATCAATGCGCTGGAAGACGAACTCAAGACCCTGAGCGACGAGGCGCTTGCCGGAAGGACCGCCGAATTTCGCGAGAAACTGGCTGGCGGCGCAACGCTGGACGAGCTTTTGGTGCCCGCCTTCGCGACGGTGCGCGAGGCTTCACGGCGTACGCTTGGCCTGCGTCATTTCGACGTCCAGCTTGTCGGCGGCATGATCCTTCACGACGGCAAGATCGCCGAGATGCGGACCGGCGAAGGCAAGACGCTGGTGGCGACGCTCGCGGTCTACCTCAACGCGCTCGAGGGCAAGGGCGTCCACGTCGTCACCGTCAACGATTATCTCGCCCGGCGTGATGCCGAATGGATGGGACGCGTCTACAATTTCCTCGGCATGAGCGTGGGCGTGATCGTGCACGGCCTCGACGACCGCGAACGCGCGGCGGCATATGCCTGCGACATCACCTACGGCACCAACAACGAATACGGCTTCGACTATCTGCGCGACAACATGAAGTACGAACTGGCCGCCATGGTCCAGCGCGGCCACAGCTACGCAATCGTCGACGAGGTGGATTCGATCCTGGTCGATGAAGCGCGCACGCCGCTGATCATTTCCGGCCCGCTCGACGACAAGTCGGACCTTTACACCGCCGTCAACGGCTTCATTCCGCACCTTGACGCCGGCGATTTCGAACTCGACGAGAAGCAGCGCACGGTCACCTTCACGGAAGGCGGAACCGAAAAACTCGAAGGCCTGCTGCGCGAAGCAGGGCTGCTGAAAAGCGAATCGCTCTACGACATCGAGAATGTCGCGATCGTCCATCACGTGAACAACGCGCTGAAGGCGCACAAATTGTTCCAGAAGGACAAGGACTACATCGTCCGCAACAACGAGATCGTCATCATCGACGAATTCACCGGCCGCATGATGCCGGGACGGCGCTACTCAGAAGGCCAGCACCAGGCGCTGGAAGCCAAGGAAAGCGTGCCGATCCAGCCGGAAAACCAGACGCTCGCTTCGGTTACCTTCCAGAACTATTTCCGCCTCTACGACAAGCTAGCCGGCATGACCGGCACCGCCATGACGGAAGCGGAGGAATTCCAGGACATTTACGGCCTCGAGGTCGTGGACGTGCCGACCAACCTGCCGGTCGCACGCATGGACGACGACGACGAAGTCTACCGCACCACGGAAGAGAAGTACCGCGCGATCGTGCATCTGATCCGTGACGCGCAGGAACGCAGGCAACCCGTGCTTGTCGGCACGACCTCAATCGAGAAGTCGGAATTGCTGGCCGAGCGGCTGCGCAAGGAAGGCGTCAAGGATTTCAAGGTCCTCAACGCCCGCTACCATGAGCAGGAAGCTTTCATCGTGGCGCAGGCGGGCGTCCCCGGCGCAGTGACCATCGCCACCAACATGGCCGGCCGCGGCACCGACATCCAGCTCGGCGGCAATCCCGACATGCGCATCCAGCATGAGCTGGGCGACATGCCGGCCGGCGAAGAACGCAGCGCTGCCGAGCAGAAGATCCGCGCCGAAATCGCCGAACTGAAGCGCCAGGCGCTGGAAGCGGGCGGCCTTTTCGTCGTCGGCACCGAGCGCCACGAAAGCCGGCGCATCGACAACCAGCTTCGTGGCCGGTCGGGCCGCCAGGGCGACCCCGGGCGCTCGAAATTCTTCCTGTCCCTGCAGGACGACCTGATGCGCATCTTTGGCTCGGACCGAATGGACACCATGCTGAAGCGTCTCGGCCTAAAGGAAGACGAGGCGATCACGCACCCCTGGATCAACAAGGCGCTGGAGAAGGCGCAAAAGAAGGTCGAGGCGCGCAACTTCGACATCCGCAAGAACCTGTTGAAGTTCGACGATGTCATGAACGACCAGCGCAAGGTGGTGTTCGAACAGCGGATCGACCTGATGAAGGGGGAGGATGTTTCCGAGACGGTGCGCGACATGCGCCACGAGGTCATCCAGGAACTCGTCGCCAAGCACATTCCCGAGCGCGCCTATGCCGAGCAATGGGACGTCAACGGTCTCCAGCAGGCCGTTCGTGAACAGCTCAACCTCGATCTTCCCGTCGTCGAATGGGCGGCCGAGGAAGGCATGGACGACGAAGGCATGCGCGAACGCATCATGGAGGCTGCCGACAAGCTGGCCGACGAGAAGGCGGAGCGCTTCGGCCCGGAAATCACCAGATACATCGAGAAGTCCGTCGTGCTGCAGACGCTGGACCATTTGTGGCGCGAGCACCTCGTCAACCTCGACCATTTGCGCTCGGTGATCGGCTTCCGCGGCTATGCGCAGCGCGATCCGCTCAACGAATACAAGTCGGAGAGCTTCGAGCTTTTCCAGAGCCTTTTGAACAATCTGCGCCAGGCGGTGACATCACAAATGATGCGGGTCGAACTGGTACAACAGCCGCCGGAGGAACCCGAGCCGCTGGAAATGCACGAGGTGCATCCCTCGCTTTCGCCCATGGCGGATTCGGAAGTGCTGGTCGGCGAACCGGCACAGATCGTGGCAAGCGAGAACCGCGACCCGAACAACCCGGCGACCTGGGGCAAGATCGGGCGAAACGAGGCATGCCCCTGCGGATCAGGCAAGAAGTTCAAGCATTGCCACGGCGCGTTGGTTTGATCACGCCGGCAAGGGCGTAATATTTATTACAATATAACTTATTTTACTTTCAGACCGTTGAATCGGTTTGAATTTTCTGTTGTGCACATCCACTGGACAATTCGGTTTATGCCCGACTATACACGGCATGTGCTTTTGTGCCTGAAGGATGGACATGCGTCAGAAATTCATTCGATTGATTGCTTCAATCAATAATGTCTTTTATTTGAATAATACAGGCGCGAGCTTGTCCACCATCGGAAAATATCTCAAGGATACGAGGACAACCAAAAGAATAGGGCGTCAAAGCCCGGGATTCTTTCAGCGTTTCAAACGCGAAACCGCTGGCCTCGACCTTTCAACGAGATGGTTTGACGGGAATATCCTGCTTTGGAATTTTGTCTTCGACCAATGCAGGATCGACCGAAAGGCGCCGCTCGAAATGCTGGAGATCGGCAGTTGGGAAGGTCTGTCGGCGAATTTTCTGCTGTGGCAATTCCCTGCTGCCCGTCTCACATGCGTCGATACGTGGGAAGGCGCGGAAGAACACAAGGACGGAACTTGTTCCAGCCAGCATGACCTTGGTTTAATAGAGGCGCGATTCGACAGCAATTGCCAAAAATTTGCATCGCGAATAACAAAGCTAAAAAAGACATCTTCCCAGTTTTTTGCTAATCATGACAATATTAAATTATACGATATTATATATATCGACGGGTCTCATCACTCTTTTGATGTAGTATTCGATGCAGTCAGCGCATCAAAAATTATAAAGGACAACGGTCTTATCATTTTTGATGATTATCTTTGGAAAAATTACAGTGACAAAATCAAGAACCCTGCGATGGCAATCAACTGGTTCTTGAACGCAACTCGAAAAGAGTTCGAATTGATTTACGTTGGAACCCAGGTGGTTGTCCGAAAGACTGGCAACAAGGCGCCGGGAAAATGAAACTGTCGATCGTCACTGTATGCAAGGGCCGCCTGCACCATTTGCGCGAGACCGCGCCGCTCATCGCCGCGCAAAATCCCGACGAACACATCATCGTGGACTATGATTGCCAAGACCATTGCGGCGACTGGGTCAACGCCAATATTCCCTCCGCAACGGTGGTTCGCGCCACAGATCCTCGCGGCTTTTGCGTGGCGCGCGGGAGAAACCTTGGCGCTGCAGCGGCAACTGGCGACTGGATTTTCTTCATTGACGCGGACGTGCTGATCGAACCGGGGCTGATTGAATGGATTCGCGCCAATGCCAGCAAGGGGCACTTCTACAAGAGCCCACCTTTCCCAACCGATTCCTACTCTGAAACCGAAGGCAGCTTTGTCTGCACGAAGGAAAATTTCGAGGCCGTAGGCGAGTATGACGAAGCCATCAGGGGTTGGGGACGAGAGGACACCGAACTGTACTGGCGCCTTGACGAAGTTGCGCAGAGCAAGGTTCTTCCCGAAGGATGTGTCACGACAATCCGCCATTCGGATGGCGAGCGGGCCAAGGAATATGATTCCGACACATTTACTTCGATAGCTTCGAAGACACTTGCCTATATCAAGATAAAGCGCAAATTGAACAAGTGTTACCCGATCAACAATGCCCCGACATGTTGCCGCGAGGCCCTGTTTGCGCAGTCAATCGCACAAGAGAAGGATTTCCACGCGCAGACGGGACGTTTGAGAGTGCAAATCCGTTGCCAGGACTGTGTCGCGGCCGGCGCGCCGAAGAAATTCTTCAACGTCAAATGGGGAAGGCGTTTCTGGTTTTTCGGACCCCAGAGCAGTTCCTGGATCGACTGACAGGTCAGGCGCCCGCCCGCCTGGCGATGATCGTGACCGCAAGCAGGGCAACGGCGGAAAACAGCGCTGCAGCAAGGATCGCCTCGACCGCAAACACGGCGCCGGCACGCTCGAACAGGTATGCGGTGATGAATGGTCCGGTCGCGGAAACCACCAGTCGCACCGAATTGATCTTGCCCGTCAGCGCGCCGTAGCCGCGGCGGCCGAAAAGCTCGAGCGGCAGCACGCCGCGGATGATGAAGCTCAGGCCCTGCCCGGCCCCGAACACGATTGCAAAGACCAGCGCCGCGGCAAGCATTGGCGCGCCCGCAATCAGCACGGCAAGGGCAAGCGGCAGCGCGACAGCCGAGGCAATGGACGCGGCGTGAATTGACGTTCGTCCAGATGCAGCGAATTCGACCACGCGCGCTGCAACCTGGGAAGGGCCGATCACCGCGCCGATGAGCGCGGCCGACGCGCCAAGGCCCAGCCCTCCCAATATCCCGATGAGGTGGAGGTGGACTGACGAGATCACGAAGGCATTGGCTGCAAAACCCGCCAGCAACAGCATGAATACGCGCCCTCTCAGCGCCTGCGGCAGCGTTCCGTCCTCGATGGCCGTGGGCGCGGGTTCAGCGGCGGCCGCCTTTGATCCGGCCCTGAACTGCCGCCAGAGCCAGAAGTGGATCGGAAAATTGATAAAGATGTGCAGGCCGGCATAGACGAGGTACACGCCCCGCCAGTCCATCAGCGTAGCGAGGTATTGGGTCAGCGGCCAGAATATGGTCGAGGCAAACCCGGCCATGAAGGTAATGCCGGTGATCGTGCGGCGCGCCTGGCCGGAAGGCGCCAGATGCGCGGCAACGACAAAGGCTGCTTCATAGAGCGCAAGGACGGACGCTACCTCCACCGCAACCAGCAGGATGGCGAATGCAACGGTACCGGGCGTCAGCGCCCACAGGACGAGGGCCGCGGCGCAGACAACTGATCCAGCCGCCATGACCTTGGCCGGCTCGTGACGGTCGAACAGACGCCCCGCGGACGGGGCAACAATCCCGCCGGCAAGCAAGGCAATCGAGAAAAGGCCGTAGACCGCCGTCAGGCTCAGCCCGGCATCGGCTGCCATCTTCGGGGCCAGCACGCCAAAGGCGTAGTAGAGCGTGCCGTAGCCAATCGTCTGCGTGACGCCGAGGGCAGCAGCGACCATGAAAACGCGAGCGCCTGGACCTGCGCCCCACGGCAGCACCGTCATTCTCCCACGCCGCCGTCAGCCAGTGAAATCAGGTTCTGAAGCGCCTTCACGCCCTGCGCGTTGATGTGCCGATGCCCCAGTTCGATATTGATCCGCATCGCGATTTCACGGGCGTTGGCGCCGCGAAGGTCATCCAGCCGTTCTATTCCGATACATTCAAGAAAGGAGATCATTTTCGGCCCGATGGAATGCGCGCGCATCATGCGCATTCGCTCGCCGGGCGCAATACCCATTTCCGTTCAAAGTCCGTTGGCGGTGGCCACCGGTTTTTGCGCAGGCGCCGGACCTTCCTGCGCGGGTACATCGCCCGCTTTCGGCGCGGGTGTCGGCACCGGAACCTGCACCGGCGCGGCAATCGCGGCTTGCGTGGCGGCCGGAGCGGGTTGACCGGGTACCGATGCCGTCGTGACGGGAACGGCCGGCGCGGCCGGAACAGGCATTTCCGCCGGCTTGAGCGAAGCGTTCAGCGGCGCCTCGAACTTGCGTCCGGCAAAGGCTTCCTTGACGGCCTTGTTCTTCAGCGCTTTCTGGAAAACCTCGTCCTCCTTGGTGATCAGCTTGCCGTAGGCGAGCGCAAGCGAGGGCGGAACTGTGGGAACCGGGCAAGCCTCGGCGGGCTTGAACGCCTTTTCTTCTTCCGCGAGGCGATTGAACACATAGCGCTTGTCGCACACATCCACCTTTGGCGGCATGCGCGTGATCTCGAAATGATCGTAGCCTTCCTTGAGCATTTTCCAGAAATCAAAATGCTCGTTGCCCTGGTGCTCGGCCATGTTCTGGGCGGTCATGCGGAACGGAAACGCCTGGACCTGGAACGATTTCTGGCCACCTTCGAATGCTTCGCGGGCAAGCGCGAAAATCTCGGCGATGCGCTCGTCGGTCATCGAATAGCATCCCGCGGATGAGCAGGCGCCATGCACCATCAGATGCGTGCCGGTCCGGCCATGGGCGCGGTCGAAGCTGTTGGGGAAACCGAGGTTGAAGGCGAGGTAGTATTCGGACTTCGGGTTCATCTGCCACGGATTGATCGTGTAGAACCCTTCCGGCGCCTGCCGGTCGCCTTCCATGAACTTAGGCCCGAGCTTGCCGGACCATTTGCAGATCTCGTATTCCTTCAGCAGGTCGTATCGGCCCGTATTGGTCGCCTTCCAGACCTCGACAACGTTTTCCTGCTTGAAGATGCGGACCATGATCGGCGAGGCCGAGGTCATGCCCTTGGTCTTCATGGTCTTGACGACATCCGGTGGCAGCGGTTTTTCAGCCTTCGGGAAGAAATCGTCAATTCCGCCCTGTCCCTGGCAACCCGCAAGCGCAAGCGCGCTCGCCAAGGCGGCCGCTGACAAAAAAGCGCGAAGGTTTCCGATCAAGGAGCGCATGTTTCCCGCAATATGCCGCATGGCTTCTTCTAATGCCTACCGGAGGCAGATTTACAAGCCGTTACCCATAAAGTCACCGCTTTGTGTATCACGACCCAAAAGCGGCGGAATTTCGGCTCAGGCCAGATTCCTGCCGATGGCGAGAAACTTGTCGCGCCGGCTCCGCCTCAGGCTGTCTCGGTCCATGCCGGACATTTCCGCCAGCGACTGGCGGATCGTGGCGGCTGCCGCCTCCACGACGGTACCTGGCTCGCGATGCGCCCCGCCGACCGGCTCCTCGATGATGCCGTCGATGATACCCAACTGCAAAAGGTCTTGCGCCGTGATCTTCATGGCGGTTGCGACATCCTTGGCGCGCGTCGAATCGCGCCACAGGATCGATGCCCCTGCCTCGGGCGAAATCACGCTGTAAATTGCATGTTCAAGCATGAACACCTTGTTAGCGGTGGCGATGGCAATTGCGCCGCCCGATCCGCCCTCGCCGATGATCACGGAAATCAACGGTACGCCGATTTTCAGGCACACCTCGGTCGAACGCGCGATCGCCTCGGCCTGTCCGCGCTCCTCGGCGCCAACGCCGGGATAAGCGCCGGCCGTATCCACCAGTGTCAGGACCGGAATGTCGAACCGGTCCGCCAGTTCCATGATTCGCACGGCCTTGCGATAGCCCTCGGGGCGCGCCATGCCGAAATTGTGCTTCAGCCGAGACTGCGTGTCCGATCCCTTCTCATGCCCGATCACGGCGACCGGCTGGCCGTCAAACCGGCCGAAACCGGCCAGCACCGCCTGATCCTCGCCGAAATAGCGGTCACCTGCCAGCGGGGTGTATTCGGTAATGAAAGCCGAAACATAGTCCTTGAAATGCGGCCGGTCCGGATGGCGCGCGACCTGCGTCTTGTGCCACGGCGTAAGCTTGGAATAGAGGTCCGACAGCGTATCGCGGGCCTTGGTCTCCAATTTGTCGATCTCGACGGAAAGGTCGAGATTGTCGTCGGATTGCGCCATGGAACGCAATTCGTGGATGCGGCCTTCAAGATCGGCGACCGGCTTTTCAAACTCGAGGTAGCTGCGCATGAATATCCTGGAAAGCTGGGAGCCCGGGCATGTTCACCCCTCCCGCAAAATGCGGGGCACACTGGCTTTTGCCCGCCGCCATGTCAAGATTTTGCGTTGCACCATCAGTGTTGGTCTGATTTCAGCCAAATTTAGCTAAAAACCCCTCCGCGCTCAGTCTTTTGCGGGAAATGCCTTGGCAAGGGGGTGGTTCTCCTCGACCAGCGCGCGCAGTCTTTCATCGAGCACATGGGTATAAATCTGCGTCGTCGAGATATCCGAATGCCCCAGCAATTGCTGCACGACTCGCAAATCAGCGCCGTTCTGTAGCAGGTGACTGGCAAAGGCATGGCGCAGCACGTGCGGGGAGAGTCGCGCCGCCGCGATGCCTGCGCGCCCGCCAAGCGCCTTGAGGTCACGGGCGAAAACCTGCCTCGAAAGATGGCCGCTCGCCGAATCCGCGGGGAAAAGCCATGGGGAAGGCGCAAGCCCCGCCGCCTTGCGCGCGGCGATCCAGCTGCCAAGCGCATCGCGCGCGGGCGGCGACAGCGGCGTCAGCCTTTCCTTGTTGCCCTTGCCGGTGATCGTCAGGAAGCGTTCGGCCCGCGCCGCGGAAGCTGGCAGCGAAACGAGTTCGCTGACCCGCATTCCGGTCGCGTAGATCGTTTCGAGCAGCGCCAGCAGGCGGATGGCGGCGAGTTCCCCGCGGCTATTCTGCGCTTCCTGCGCATCGTCGCGCGCCTGCGCGATCAGGCGATCTACTTCCCCGACCGACATGATCTTCGGCAACGGACGTCCCTGTTTCGGACTTGCTACCGGGCTCGAAGGATCATCGCCTCGAAGCCCTTCGGAGAAGAGGAAGCGGTGGAACTGGCGCACCGCCGAAAGATGCCGGGCCTGCGTCGACGCCGCCATTCCCGCGACCGCGAGCCTTTCCATGAAGCCGCGGACATGATCGGGCGAGGCGCGCAGGAAGTCCGATCCCGCACCGGCAAGATGCGCGCCCCATGCGTTGAGATCCCGTTGGTAGGCAGAAAGCGTGTTTGCCGCAGCCCCGCGCTCGGCGCTCATCATCTCGAGGAAAGATTCGATCAAATGACCTTGGCGCAATCTATCGTCCGCCATACGGCCCGCTATTGCGGATTGAGCTTGTTCGCGGGAATGCGCACCGTCATTTCGCGCTGGTTGGGCTCGACGAATGTCGCCAGCGCAAACATGCCTGCAAAGACCAGGCCGGCCAGAACTGCGATCGTCACCAGGAAACGGATGAGACTGGGCACTTTGGCAACCTCCGCGGCGGTTGCCTATCCTTATGAAAAATGCCCGCGCGAATGACAAGCGGTTTGGCGGGCTTGCCTTCCGGCCTATTGACGAAATCTTGCCCATGGTGTGCAACGCCCCTTCTGCCGAAAAACCGTTGCGGTAAAGGATTTGAACGCTGCCGATGGGTGAATCCGACTTGACCAGATCGATTCGCGAAATGCTGGGCGCCCGTCCGGTCGTGTTCGTCGGCATGATGGGCAGCGGCAAGTCGGCGATTGGTCGCCTGTTTGCGGACGAGTTGAAACTGCGTTTCGTCGATTCAGATGCCGAGATCGTTGCGGCCGCCGGCATGTCGATACCGGAGATTTTCGAAAAGTTCGGCGAGGAGCATTTCCGCAGCGGCGAGAAGCGCGTCGTTCACCGGCTGCTTGCGGAAGGTCCGCTGGTGCTTTCGCTCGGTGGCGGGGCTTTCATTGCGCAGGAAACGCGGGACGAAATTGCGGCGCGGGGCATCTCGGTCTGGCTCAAGGCCGACATCGACCTTCTGATGTCGCGCGTCTTGCGCCGCCCCAAGGCACGCCCGTTGCTGCAGACGCCAGACCCGAAGGCGACCCTTGCCGAACTGTTGGCAAGGCGCGAACCGGTCTACCGACTTGCCGATATTCACGTTGAATCCTCGCGTCTTTCGAAACGCGAAACCCGCGACGATGTTTTGCTGGCGCTACACGATTGGCTGGTCAGCCATCCGGTAGACGACAATTCGGCGACGGCCGGAGAGGAGGAGAGCGTTGCGAACCGTCAAGGTTGAACTCGGCGCGCGCGCCTATGAAATCCGCATCGGGCGCGGCCTGCTTGCACAAGCCGGATCGATGATCGCCGAGCTTCGTGCGGGCGCGCGCGTGGCGATCGTCACCGACCGCAATGTCGGCGGATTGCACGGCGCGGCGCTCGCCCGTTCGCTCGAAGACGCCGGCATCGGCCACGTCACCATCACGCTCGATCCGGGCGAGGCAACGAAATCCATGCCGGTATTCGCCTCGCTCGTGGACCGGCTGCTTTCCGAAAAACTCGAGCGCAATGACCTTGTCATCGCTTTTGGCGGCGGCGTCATTGGCGACCTTGCCGGCTTTGCGGCGGCAGTAACCCGGCGCGGCATGGATTTCGTCCAGATACCAACCTCCCTGCTGGCGCAGGTCGACAGCTCGGTCGGCGGCAAGACAGGCATCAACGCCCCGCAAGGCAAGAACCTCATCGGGGCTTTTCACCAGCCGGTGCTGGTTATCGCCGATACCGCCTTGCTGGAGACGCTTTCGCCGCGCGAATTCCGCGCCGGCTATGCCGAGGTAGTGAAATACGGCCTGATCGACCGGCCGGAATTCTTTCATTGGCTGGAAGCAAACCGCGAGGAAATCTTCGCATTCGGCCCGGCGCTGGAGGAGGCCGTGGCGATTTCCTGCCGCGCCAAGGCAGAGGTCGTGGCTGCCGACGAAACCGAGACCGGCGCCCGCGCGCTCCTCAACCTCGGCCATACTTTCGGGCATGCGCTGGAAGCCGCGACACACTACGACAGCACGCGCCTCGTCCACGGCGAAGGGGTAGCCATCGGAATGGTGCTGGCGCATGAATTCTCCAACAGGCTGAACCTTTGCGACGCCGACACGGTTCAAACCGTGCGGACGCATCTGGCCAAGGCAGGCCTGCCCGTCGCCTTGTCGCAAGTGCCGGGCGGGTTGCCTCCGGCAACCGACCTTCTGGGCTTCATTACGCAGGACAAGAAGGTCAAACGCGGCAAGCTGACCTTCATCCTGACCAAGGGGCTCGGCAAATCCTATATAGCCGATGATGTGCCGCCCGCGGAAGTGACGGCCTTTCTTTCAGGGAAACTCGACCGATGACGACCGAATACTGGATTTATGCCGGAATTCTTCTCGTGCTCATCGTGATGTCCGCCTTCTTTTCGGGGTCAGAGACAGCGCTTACAGCCTCCTCGCGCGGGCGCATGCACTCGCTGGAAAAGCAGGGCGACGAGCGCGCGCGCACGGTGAACGCCTTGCTGGACAAGCGCGACCGGCTGATCGGAACGCTGCTCATCGGCAACAATCTGGTCAACATATCGGCTTCCTCGATAGCCACGGCGCTGTTCCTGTCGCTTTTCGGCGAAAGCGGCATTGCATGGGCTACGCTGATGATGACTGTCATCGTCGTGATCTTCGGCGAGATCATGCCGAAATCCTGGGC
>JBGSJA010000088.1:0-11284 GCA_041742235.1 Salaquimonas sp.
CGCGCCGGCCATGCACCATTCGGGCGGCACGGTGTGCGAACCGGTGGACGTGCCTGTGAACAAGCGCCACCTCGACATGGTCTATACGCATATCCGCTATTCGGACAAACCGTTCATGGGGTCGGTCACCGCGCCGGAGCGCGCGGAAGATACGGTGAAGATGGCGCAGATCCTGTTCGGCGAGGAGTTCGTCGACAAGAATTGCGTTCTGGTCAGCCTCATCAACTGCAACTCGCCCATGGTCATGGATGCGACCATGCTCGGCGCACTGAAGGTTTATGCCAAGGCGAACCAGGCGACGGTGATTTCGCCCTTCATCGTCGGCGGCGCCATGAGCCCCGTTACCGTGGCCGGAACCCTGACGCAGGTTCTTTGCGAGGCGACCAGCGCCATCGCCTTCACACAGCTTTGCCGCAAGGGCGCGCCGGTGATCTTCGGCACATTTGCCACTGCGATCTCGATGCAGTCGGGCGCGCCATCCTTCGGCACTCCGGAACCAGCGCAGGTGCTGCTGGGCGCGGCGCAGTTCGCGCGGCGCTACAATCTGCCGTTCCGCTCCGGCGGAGCGCTTACCGGCGCCAAGCTGCCGGATGCGCAGGCGGCCTATGAAAGCGCCAACACGCTGTGGCCGGCGATGATGGGCGGGGTTAATTTCATGCTGCACGCGGCCGGCTGGCTGGAAGGCGGGCTGGTTTCGTCCTTCGAGAAGTTCATCATGGATTGCGACCAGCTTGCCGCGCACCAGAAGATGGCGGGCGGCGTCGACATGAGCGAGAACGGCCAGGCAATGAGCGCCATCCGAGAGGTCGGTCCCGGCAACCATTATCTGGGCTGCACGCATACGCGCGAGAACTTCCAGACCGCGTTCCACGTATCCAGCGTCGCTGACAACAATTCCTTCGAGCAGTGGGAAGTGGAAGGCGCCAAGCGCACCGAAGAGCGCGCCAACACGATCGCCCGCCAGTGGCTGGAACAGTACGAACCGCCGGCGCTCGACCAAGGCATAGACGAGGCGCTGCGATCGTTCGTGACCCAGAAAAAGGAGTCGATGCCCGACGCCTTCACCTGAAAGGGTCAAGACGCGCCAGAGGCCCACACCCGGACGACCGTGGGCAACAAGATTGTAAACAGCGTCTGGCGGCTGAACGCCAAGACCGGGGTCTGAGCCATGCCGGATCGGCCAGGACCGGTCGAAGCACGGTTGGCGGCGGGGCTTTCGAGCCGTGGCCTGGAAATGCGGGGATGGTTCGCGATCGAGGCAGGCGATATCCCCCCGGGCGTTGAAGCGGTGAAGCTGGGGATGGCGGCGTTGCTCATCGGCAATCACGGCCGCGCCATGTGGGACGCATGCTCGCATGACATCGAATTTCGCGACGGCTTGCCCGATCCGATGGACCGCTGGACCCGGCGAATTGTGGGTGATGCGCTTGGCGACTTGCCACATCCGGCGCTGGCATTGTTTCCCTTCGGCGCGGAGCTTTGGCCGTTCCAGCGTTTCGCCAGACGGGCCATGGGCATCGAGCCTTCCCCGCTCGGATTGCTGATCCATCCGCAATACGGGCTTTGGCATGCTTTGCGGGCGGCGATCGTCTTCCCGGATATCGAATTGAAGGGCGCGCCAGCTCATAAAGTGATTCATGCCTGTGACGAATGCCGCGAGAAACCCTGCCTAAGTACCTGTCCTGTCAATGCTTTTACTACCGCAGGCTTCGCTGTGGCCGGGTGCCGGTCATGGCTGGATGGCCTTCCATCTTCACAAAGTGATTCAAGAAAGCCCGATTGCATGGCTGAAGGTTGCGCGGCGCGAAATGCCTGTCCTGTCGGGCGGCAATGGCGGTATGACGAGGCGCAATTGCGCTTCCACATGGCCGCCTTCCGGGGTTGAGTCCCGGATTGTCCTGTTTACCCCCTTCGCCTGCCGCTGCGCTCGCGCTTTGGCTGGGCATCGTTGGCAGCCGAAGTCTTGTTCACCATGGGCCCGATCACGGACATGATGGTTTCAAGCTCCGGACGGACGGCCTTTTCATGTGAATCGATTGCCTTGCGCATGGCGGCAAGATGCTCGCAGGCCGTGCCGCAGCAGCCGCCGATGATCCTCGCCCCGGCATCGACCGCAAAGCAGGCATAGTCGGACATCGTCTGCGGCGTGCCAGTGTAAATGACGGCATCGCCCTTGACGACCGGTATGCCGCAATTGGCTTTGGCGACGACGATGGCGTTTTCTTTCGCCCCGGTCATGTCCAGAACAGACGCCAACAAATCGCTGGCGCCGACTCCGCAATTTGCGCCGACCGCAACCGGTTGCTGCGAAAGATCGGCGGTGACAGCGTGAATGTCCTTCGGCGCGAGACCCATCATCGTCTTGCCAGCGGTGTCGAACGATGCGGTGAAGACATATGGCATGTCATTGGCGATCGCCGCCTGCGCCGCCGCGCGAATTTCTTCAGCGCTCGACATCGTCTCGATCCAGATCACGTTGGCGCCGCCATCCTTGAGGCCGGCCATCTGCTCGCTGAAAGAGGCGACCGCGTCTTCATGGGTCAGTGCGCCGAGCGGCACGAACAGCTCGCCGGTCGGCCCGACGGAACCGGCAACGATTACAGGCCGGCCGGCGGCATCGGCAGCCTCCCGGGCAATTTCCGCCGCGCGCTTGTTTAGGGCATGAACCCGGTCCTGAGCATTGTGCAGCTTGAGGCGGTGCCGCGTTCCGCCGAAGGAGTTGGTAAGGATGATGTCGGCGCCGGCATCGACGAAGCCTTTGTGCAGGGCAAGGATTTTTTCAGGGTGGCTTTCGTTCCACAATTCCGGCGCTTCGCCGGAAACAAGGCCCATGTCAAAGAGATTGGTGCCCGTCGCGCCATCGGCCAGAAGCACGCCCTTTTCCAAAAGCAGGCGGCTGAGTGCGTCCGATTCGTTCATCATTGCAGTACCGTGCCAGTCAAATCAGGATATAAAGATTTCTTTATGTAGCATGGGTGCGAGTGGCTTGCAATGGACGTTGGCCGTGACGGCCCGATGGAAATGAATGGCGCCTTGTGCGGTGGATCAAGATTCTTTCCAAAAATACGGGGCGTTAATGCCTGCGTAACGCTCTCCTAACCGGCTGTTTACGATAACGGTCTAAACCTTTGTGCGTGGCGGATGCATCCGTTGCACCCCGGATCAGGTACTGCGTACCGGGGCCGCCCCTTTAAGGGTTCGAGGGGCTTTGCGTCTCAAAACCGGTTTCCATTTGGCGTTGAGCCCAGCGGAAGCCGGTTTTTTCGTTTTGGCTACCTTAACCGTGTGTCCGCGCTGGAAATGTCGCGGTGCGGGGGCTATTAAGCCCCAATTCCCGCGGAGTTAACCCGATGAGCGCCAACGCACCAGTTCTCCCGCCCGGCCCGGCAGACGTGAAGGCGCGCAAAGGCGGACCGCCGCTGGTATGTCTGACGGCTTACACGACGCCGATGGCGCGATTGGTCGATGAACATTGCGACGTGGTGCTGGTTGGCGACAGCGTCGGCATGGTGCTGCATGGCCTGCCAAACACGCTGGGCGTGACGCTCGACATGATGATCATGCACGGAAAGGCCGTTGCGCGCGGCATCGCCCGCTCGACGCTGGTCGTCGATCTTCCTTTCGGCAGCTATGAGGCGGGGCCGAAGGCCGCCTTCGCCAGCGCCGCAAGGGTGCTTTCGGAAACCGGCGCATCGGCGGTGAAGCTGGAAGGCGGGGCGCACATGGCGCCGACCATCCGCTTTCTCGTGGAACGGTCGATCCCCGTCATGGCCCATGTCGGGTTGACGCCGCAGTCGGTTCACGTGCTCGGCGGCTACAAGGTGCAGGGCAGGGAAGGTGATGCGCAGCGGATCTTGGCGGACGCCAGGGCAGTTGCCGAGGCCGGGGCCTTCTCGATTGTGCTCGAAAAGATTCCGGCGAGCCTCGCCAAACGCATCACGGATGAAATCGCGATCCCGACAATCGGCATCGGCGCTTCGGCGGATTGCGACGGGCAGATCCTCGTGATCGACGACATGCTTGGCATGTTCACCAGCTTCCGGCCGAAATTCGTCAAGCGCTATGCTGACTTTGGCGAAATCGCCGACCGCGCCATCGGGGAATATGCGCGCGAAGTCCGCGCACGCACATTCCCCGGTGCCGAGCATGTATTCCCCGATTTGGCGCCCTCGCCGAAGGCAAAGAATTGAATACGCAAATCGTCCGCGAACTTTCCGGCCTTCGCTCGCTCGTTGCGCAATGGCGCGCCAGCGGCGAGAACATCGGCGTCGTTCCCACCATGGGTGCGTTGCATGAAGGACATCTGGCGCTTGCGCGAAGGGCGCGCAGCGAATGTGACCGTGTCGTCGTGACGATTTTCGTAAATCCGAAGCAGTTCAACAATCGCGACGATCTTGCGAAGTATCCACGGACCGAGGAGAGCGATGCGACGATGCTGTCGCCGCTGGGCGTGGATGTGATTTACGTTCCCGACGTCGGGGATGTGTATCCGCCGGGCTTTTCCACCACGGTCCATGTCGCGGCGGTCAGCGAGGCGCTGGAGGGCGAGTTCCGGCCCGGCCATTTCGATGGCGTCGCGACGGTTGTCGCCAAGCTCTTCGGGATGACGCAGGCCGACCGCGCCTATTTCGGCGAGAAGGATTACCAGCAATTGCTTGTCGTGCGGCGCATGGCGCGCGATCTCAACCTTCCGGTTGTGGTCGTGGGTTGTCCCACAGTGCGGGAGGCGGACGGCCTAGCCATGTCGTCGCGCAATGCCAGACTTGGCAAGGCGGAGCGCATGATTGCGCCGGCGCTTCATGCAGCCATGCGCAAGGCGGCGAAGGCCGTGGCAGGCGGCACGGAGATTGCCGAGGCGCTTGCGGCAGCACGTGCTGAAATCCTAGGCGCCGGATTTTCCGGGATCGATTATCTCGAATTGCGCGATACCGAAACGCTTGCTGGCATGGATGAATACGACGGTCCGGCCCGGCTGCTGGCGGCGGCCTGGCTGGGCGGCGTGCGCCTGATCGACAACATTGAGGTCGAAGGCTGAGCCGGCATCCGGATTCACCAATTCACGCTTTTGCGAAGTGCAACAATCCAAAGTGATGTTATGATTGATCTTGCATGCGCAATGCATGCGACTGGGGGCTATGACTATGAAGATACTGACATTGGCGGCAGGATTTGCTGTTGCCCTTTGGAGCGGAACAGCGTCTGCAGCGTCGATCGAGGCGCGGATCGACATTTCCGAACAGAGGATGATCGTCTACAAGAACGGAATGCCGCGCCACAGTTGGCCTGTCTCGACCGGGCGGCGGGGCTATGTCACGCCAACGGGATCCTATCGCCCGACACGCATGACCAAGATGCACTATTCGCGCAAATACCATAACTCGCCGATGCCCTATTCGATCTTCTTCCGTGGGGGGTATGCGATCCACGGCACCAGCGAGGTAAAGCGGCTCGGAAACCCGGCCAGCCATGGCTGCATCCGGCTGCATACCGACAATGCCAGAACGCTCTATGGCCTTGTAAGGGATGCTGGCGCCAAGAATGCCCGGATTACCATAACGCGCTGATCCGGCGCATCTCAGGCTGCGGCTTTCGCTTTCCGGTTTTTCGGCTTCCTGCGGCGCTGTGCCGGCTCGTTGCGCCAGCGCTTGTGCAGCCAAAGCCACTGGCCGGGATATTCGCGAACCCAGCCCTCGACCACGTCATTGACCATCTGGGTCAGTGCCTGGACGTCGACCTTGCCGTCTTCATCCCGCGGGATTTCAAGCCGGGGCTGCATTTCGATGCGGAACCGGCCCCCCGGTAGACGAATGCAACGTGCCGGATAGACCGGGCAGTCGTAGTGCCGGGCGAGTTTGGCCAGTAGATGGTTGCCGCGCGTGGGATGACCGAAGAAGGTGATCGGCAGGCCGGCATAGTGGTACTGGTCGACGAGCAGGCCGACCTTGCCGCCTGCGTCCAACACATCCGCCAGCGCCCATGACGCGCCCGCCTTTGAAGGAACCAAGTGCCCCATCGAGGTGGTTCTGGCGGCGAGCACTCGCTTGGCGATGTACTGGTTTTCCGGTGGCCGGAACAGGGCGGTGACGTTGACGCCATATGCAGCGGAGGCGACGGGAAGCATTTCCCAATTGCCGGTGTGCGCGGTGAAACAGATTGCAGGGCCCTTCAGCGCCTTCAACTCGGCGAAATACGGAATGCCCGAGATCTCGAACCGCCCATGATCGGGGTTCTGGTCGTCGAAGTCGAATATCTGGTCGAGATAGGCGTATTCCGCCGCGGTCCTGGAAAGATTGCCCCAGGAATCCTCGAGAATCTGCTCGATCTCCTGGTCGCTCTTTTCGGGGAATGCCAGCTTGAGATTGGCGCGCGCCCGGCGGGTGCGCTGGTAGCGCATGCCAAACCAGCGGCCGGCCTTCTCCGTCAGGTTGATCGCGGCGTCGGCAGGGAACAGCTTCACCAGCGCCATGAAACCGAAGAACAGATGCGCGACAATCCACTGTCCTGAATTGCGGGCCATGACGAACCAGCGCGGATATTGCGTTTTTTTCTTCTTTTTCTGCTTCTTGTCGAAAACGAGCATCGTTTCAGCCGGCGCGCATCAAGCGTTGACGCGCATGATGATCTTGCCGAAGACCTGACGGCTTTCCATGCGCTGCAAGGCGGTAGCGATATCGCCGAACTCGATTTGCGTGTCGACCACCGGGTGCACATAGCCCTTGGCCATCTTTTCCATGGCATCGGCGATATTGCGCATGTTGCAGCCGAAGGAGCCGATCAGCCGCAATTGCTGTTGGAACAGCATCATCAGATTGGTTTCAGCCGAAACGCCGCTGGTGGAGCCGCAGGTCACGAGCCGTCCGCCGCGGCGAAGGCAAAGCATGGAACCGGCCCAAGTGTCCTTGCCGACATGCTCGAACACCACATCGACGCCGCGCTTTTTGGTGATCTTGCGCACCGCGCCTTCGAAGCGGTCGGTGCGGTAGTTAATCACGTGGTCTGCGCCAAGTTCCTTGCACCGTTCGATCTTGTCGTCCGAGCCGACGGTGGTGATGACCGTGCAGCCGATTTTCTTGGCAAGCTGGATCGCCGCCGATCCGATGCCCGAACCGCCGGCATGGATGAGCACGGTCTCGCCCGATTCCAGCTTGGCATTGTCGAACAGCATGTGCTCGCAGGTGCCGAAGGTGACGGGGGCCAAGGCCGCGCCGACGTCCGAGCAGCCTTCAGGCGCCGGAATGCAATTGCGGGCCGGCATGTTCGCGTATTCGCGGGCATAGCCGTCGAGGTGGAAGCCGTGGACGCCCTTGGGATGTTCGCAATGGTTGTCGCGGCCTTCCCGGCACGGGCGGCAGCGCCCGCAGGTCGGCGCGCCGTAGATCGAGACGAGATCACCGGTCCGCAGGTTGGAAACGCCCGGGCCGATCGCCGATACCACGCCCGATGCCTCGGCTCCCACCACCATCGGCAGCTTGCGCTTGGCGAACGCCATGCCGCGCCAGCCCCACACATCAATGTGGTTGAGCGCAACGACGCTGATCTTCAATTGCACCTCGCCCTCGCCAGGTGGCGGGGGCGGCGCGATGTCGTTGATCTTCACTTCACGGTCGGAGACAAGCTGAAGCGCGCGCACGGATATGCCTTTCGGTAATCGGAAATGTTTGGGCCGCCTGGGCTGCGAGGGTCGTTAGCGTACGTCGCCGCCCAGCACAAGGCAGGCGTTCTGGCCGCCGAAACCGAACGAGTTCGACAGGACGGTCGAAACCTTCGCCTCGCGCTTCACGTTCGGCACGACGTCGAGCGGTATGTCCGGATCGGGATTGTCATAGTTGATGGTCGGCGGAATAACGCCTTCCTGCATGGTCAGGAAGGAGAATACCGCCTCCACCGCGCCGCCCGCAGTCAAGGTGTGCCCGATCATCGACTTGTTGGACGAAATCGGGATCGAGTGGATGCGGTCGCCGAATACGGAATGCAGGGAGTTGTACTCCATGCGGTCGTTTTCCGGCGTCGAGGTGCCATGTGCATTGATGTAGTCGATGTCGCCGGCTTCGGCGCCCGCGTCTTCGAGGCCGAATTGGAGCGCGGTGATGACCGGCTTGCCGTCCGGGCTCGAGCGGGTGCGGTGGAATGAATCCGCCTTTTCGCCGACGCCTCGAACGACGCCGAGCACCTTCGCACCGCGGGCCGTGGCGTGTTCGAGCGACTCCAGCACGAGCGCGGCTGAACCTTCCGACATGACGAAGCCGTCGCGGTCCTTGGAAAAGGGCTTCGACGCCTTTTCCGGCCGCTCGTTCTGGGTCGTCAGGGCCGAGAGCAGCGAGAAGCGGATGAGGCCTTCGGCCGTCACCGAACCATCGGAGGCCACGCAAAGGGCGGCATCCGCCTCGCCGCGGCGGATTGCTTCGACGCCTTGCTGGATGGCGGTCGCGCCAGAGGCACAGGCGGTCGAAAGCGAGATCGGCAGGCCCTTGGTGCCGTATTTCTCGGCGATGCGATACGCGATGGTGCCAAGCTGAATGAGCTGGTGCATGCGTTCGTGCCGGTTGGCGCGCGCTGCAGCCAGCAGCCGGTCATATCCAGGCTCGCCGTCGTTGCCTTCGCCCATCAGCTTGAAGCGGTGCATCCATTCGAGTTCCACAGGCGGCGCCGCGAAATATAGCGGTCCAGGGAAACCGGAACGGCCGAAACCGGCCTCGGCGAGCGCTTCCTCAGCCGTGGAATCGGCCATGGCGTAGGAAATCGCCGGCGCGGAAATCTCCTCGGTATCCATGAAATCGACGGTGCCCGCGATCGAGGTATTCAGTCCCTCGGTCGGAAAACGCTTGATTCGATGGATGCCGGACTTGCCGGCTATGAGCGCCGCCCAGTTGTCCTTCTTGCCTCGCCCGAGCGAGGTAACGGTGCCCATGCCGGTGACGACGACGATGGGGCGGCCCTTGTGGTCTGTGAACTTGCCGGACATCAATCGAACCTCCATTGGTTCCGCGCCAAAGGGCGTCAGATCTTCTCCAGAAGGCCGAAGCCCTCGCCGCGATAGTGGCCGATCGAACTTACCAACACGGAAGAAGGCTGCGCCGCAACAGGTTTTTCGGCTTCCTCGAAGGGCGGATAGAAGCCGCCATGGTAGATGGCGAGCGCCGCAAGCGCCACGCCAGCGGGGAAATTGGCCTCGACCGGATTGCCGATCATTGTGTTGAAGGCGCGCATCGCGACATCCTTGCCGAGCCGCTCGCGCAGCGCCTCGAACTCGAGGTCCGTAATCTGCGCGCTGCCGGTTGCACCGGAGATTACCGCTGTGCCGGGCTGCGGCGCAATCTTGTCGAGAAGGCTTTCGAGCCTCTTGCGGGTAGTTGCCTCGTCTCGCGAGCCCAGATCCGATGCGATCGCCTTCAGCCGCGCATAGGGCTTGGCCCCGCGGGCGCGGGCGTGTCCGGCCTCCTCCAGCACGAGGAAGGCGCCGGCACTGCCGGTGATGACGCCGCCGCCATGCTTCTGGCGCTCGGCGACGGGCAGGGGTTTGCCGCGCCAGGCGAAATGGCCCAGTTCCATCGACAGGAAAAGGTCCGGCCTCTCCGCATTGAACGCTCCGCCAACCAGCACATGCGTGCTCTGGCCCGCCTCGATGCGGCGCATGGCGTTTTCGATGGAAGTGATGCCGGCTGATTCCTCGCCCATATAGGTGCGAGACGAACCGGTGACCTTGTGGACGATGGAGATGTTGCCCGCCATCAGGTTGGAAAGCTGGGCAAGGAAAAGCGTCGGGCGCAGGTCGGAAGGCAGTCGCTCATTGAGCAATTGATCGCGGTCGTTGCGCGTCAGCGAATCGCGCATGATCGAATCATCGACCGCGATATCGCGCTCGCCGCCGCCAGCCGCGACCACGAGGTCCATGGTCGAAACCATTTCCTCATTGTCCTTGAGACCTGCGTCATCGAGCGCCAATCCGGCGGTATAGGTGCCAAGGCGCTGCCAGTTTTCCATCTGGCGCTGGTCACCCTTGCGGGGGATCTGCTTGCTCCAGTCCATTTGCGGCAGCGGATGGGCGCAATAGGGAGCGAAACGCTCGCTGTCGATGACCGGCTGCGGCGCCGTCTTGCCGCCCAATGTTTGCCAGTGATGCTCGGCGCCCTCGCCGAAGCAGGAGACGAGGCCGACGCCGGTTATCCAGACTTCACGCTTGTCCATCGCATCTATCCAATCTGCGCCTCGCCCGGCATGTGCCGCCCTGGCGAGGCGTCTTCAGGAGGCGTGGCGCCTCATGCAGGTTTCTTCATGTCAGCGACTTGCTGCCTGATCAAGCCCTGCAATTCAGGAGAGGGGAAAGGCATTACCGTGTACGTCAATTGCGCATTGGCGATGCGCTTCTTGTCCGAGCGAATTTCGGCGCGGGTGACCGCATAGCCCGATCCCTCATGCTCGATCGTCGCGGTGATCTCCAGTTCCGTCATCGGGCCAACGAAATCGCGCAATTTGGCTTCCTTTACCTGTGCGAGCAGCGGAATACGCGAAAAATCGATCGTGTGCATGATCATGATGCCGGAGGCCTGGGCCATGGTTTCGATCAGCAGCACGCCGGGAACGAGGGGATGGCCGGGGAAATGTCCCTCGAAAACAGTGCTTTCCTGTGGAACCACCGAGCGGGCCACCAGAACCTTGGCCTCCAGGTCGACGGAGACGATGCGGTCGATCATCTGGAAATATTCAAGCAGCATGCAGGTCCGGACCCGGATTAAACGACGAGGCCCCGCCGAACGGGGCCTCAAGGCTTCAAATCACGCCAAAGCGGCGCAACATGGCGGTGTTCAGGCGGTTTTGGCCTTAACCAGTTCGTCGATCTTGGCGCAAAGGTTCTTCATGACGAAGTATTCCTCGGTCGAGGCCTTGCCGTCATTGACTTCCTGCGTCCAGGTTTCGAGCGGGATCTTGATGCCGAATTCCTTGTCGATCGCGAAAACGATGTCGAGGAAATCGAGGCTGTCGATGCCCAGGTCGTCGATCGTGTGGCTTTCCGGAGTGATTTCCTCGCGCGGGATTTCACTGGTCTCCGAAATGATGTCTGCAACCTTGTCGAACGTGGTCGTCACTGTATCTGGCCTCTTCAAACTCTCAAGCAGCGTTCCGGCTTCCGCAAACGGACTTTCGTCCGTAACACGCGGGATGATCCCGTCCGGCAGTGGATGCATAAATTGACTTGCCGCCCGTTTTCCCGGCTTTTGGCCGAGCGTCAAGCCCAAAATGACTTCGGCGCTTTTATCCGCCCGTTTCCCGAATGTCCAGTGCGCCG
>JBGSJA010000089.1:0-15649 GCA_041742235.1 Salaquimonas sp.
CTTGACGGCATCATCACGCCGAACGGGCTTTGCTTCGAGCGCCATCATGGCGGCGTGGCGCAGATCAGCCCGGCCGACCACCGGCTGATGATCAACGGTCTTGTCAATACGCCGCTCGTCTTCACGATGGACGATCTCAAGCGATTCCCGCGCGAGAACGCGGCCTATTTCCTCGAATGCGCGGCAAACAGCGGCATGGAATGGCGCGGCTCGCAGCTCAATGGCTGCCAGTTCACCCACGGCATGGTGCATTGCGTCATGTATACGGGCGTGCGCCTGCGCACGATCCTGGAAGAGGCTGGCGTCAAGCCGGAAGGCAAGTGGCTGCTTGCCGAAGGGGCGGACGCCGCCGCGATGACGCGTTCCATTCCCATCGAAAAGGCGATGGACGATTGCATGGTCGCCTTCAAGATGAACGGCGAGGCATTGCGGCCCGAACAGGGTTATCCGGTGCGGCTCGTGGTTCCCGGTTGGGAAGGCAACATGTGGGTGAAGTGGCTGCGTCGCCTCGAGATCGGCGACCAGCCCTGGCACCAGCGCGAGGAAACCTCGAAATATACCGACCTGCTGGCAGACGGCACCGCCCGCCGCCACACCTGGTTGATGGATGTGAAGTCGGTCATCACCAATCCGAGCCCGCAATCGCCGATCCGGCACGGGCGAGGGCGAACGGTACTGACCGGGCTCGCATGGTCGGGCCATGGCACGATCAAGCGCGTCGATGTTTCGATCGACGGCGGCCGCAACTGGCAGACCGCACGGCTCGACGGACCGAGCTTTTCGAAGGCTTTGCACCGCTTCTACTACGATTTCGACTGGGATGGTTCGGAACTGTTCCTCCAGTCGCGCGCGATAGACGAGGCAGGCTTCGTGCAGCCGACAAAGGACGATTTGCGCGCGGCCCGCGGTGAAAACTCGATCTATCACAACAATGGCATCCAGACCTGGCACGTAAAGGCTGACGGAGCGGTGGAAAATGTCGAAGTTTCTTGACCGGTTTATCGTTTCCGCTTTCCTTGTGACCGCAGCGGCGCCCGCGCTGGCGCAAGGCGATGCCGAGGCTGGCGCTGCGGTGTTCAAGAAGTGCCAGGCCTGCCACATGGTGGGACCAGAGGCCGCCAACAAGGTCGGGCCGGTGCTCAACGACGTCATCGGGCGGCCCGCAGCCTCAATCGAGGGCTTCAAATATTCCAAGGCAATGAAGGCGGCGGGCGAGCAGGGCATCGCATGGACGCCGGAAACGCTTGCGCAGTACCTTGCCAACCCCAAGGCGTTCGTCAAGGGCACGAACATGGCCTTCGCCGGCCTCAAGAAGGAAGAGGAGATCGCCAATGTGATCGTCTATCTTTCGACCTTCTCGCAAGGCGCCGCGCAGCAGGAATCCTCCGCCGCGCCTGCCGTGGAAACGGTGGAACCAGCCAAGCCCGCCGCACAGGTGCAGGCGGCGGCCGAGACGCAAACATCTGCCCAAGCCGAACCGGCAAAGCCCGCCGCGGAAGCCGCCATCCCCGCGCATGGTGTGCTTCATCTGGGCCGGGCGGCGACGGAAGACGAGATCGCCGCGTGGGACATTGACATCCGCCCCGACGGCCTCGGCCTGCCGGAAGGCAAGGGAACGGTCGCGGACGGCGAAGTGCTTTACACCGACAATTGCGCGGTGTGCCATGGCGACTTCGGCGAGGCCGTAGACCGTTGGCCGGTGCTTGCCGGCGGCCACGGCACCCTGACGGCGGAGCGGCCCGAAAAGACCATCGGCTCCTACTGGCCCTATCTTTCGACAGTCTACGACTATGTCCGCCGCGCCATGCCGTTCGGTGGTGCGCGTACGCTTTCCAATGACGATGTCTACGCGATCACGGCCTACCTTCTTTATCTGAACGACGTGGTGACCGACGAGGATTTCGAGCTTTCGAAGGAGAACTTCGCTTCCGTGCGGCTTCCGAACGAGGCCAATTTCATCGACGACAACCGGGCGGAGGAAGCGCACAACAAGGCGGGCGCCGAGCCCTGCATGTCCAACTGCAAGCCCGGCCCGGCTGAGGTGAAAATGCGCGCACGCATCCTCGACGTGACGCCGGATGTGGCGGACGATGACGACACGGAGAATCTGGGAGCAGGCTCGGTCGACTGACAATGGCATGACGCGGGAAGGGAGGCCCGCGACAATGAGGCCAAGGCAACCCGGCAGGCGATCCGTTATGGCCGGTGGCAGGCGCTCTCGCGCCTTGCTTGTTATTGCCTTGCTTTTCACATGCGTGTCGGGCGCATTGGCCGAGGACGACACCGGGGAAGCGTTGTTCAAGGCCTGCGCCACCTGCCATGAAATCGGCGAAGGCGCCAAGCACAAGGTCGGCCCGCATCTTGATGGCATCGTCGGGCGCACTGCCGGCACGATCGACGGCTTCAGGTTTTCCGAAGCCATGCGCAAGGCGGGCGAGAAAGGCCTGCGATGGGACGCGGCCGCGCTCAACGCATATCTGCAGAAACCGCGCGAGTACATTCCCGGCAACCGCATGTCGTACCGGGGCATGGCCGACGCCGCGCAAAGGGGACAACTCATCGAGTGGCTCCTTGCGCGCTCCGCCGCCTCGCCATCGCAGGACGTGACGCGCCAGGTGGCGAACCTTTCCGGTCCGTCGCGCAGCTTTGCCGACGAAGTCCTGAAACTGGAGGGCGACCGGGAGTTGGGAGAATATCTCGCCGGCGATTGCGTCACCTGCCACCAGCAAAGCGGGCGGGCCGACGGCATACCTTCGATCGTCGGCGTCCCGCGCGATTACTTCGTCAACGCCATTTTCGCCTACAAGACCAATGTCCGGAACAATGAGGTCATGAAGCTGCGCGTCGGCAATCTCACCAATGAGGAAATCGCCGCGCTCGCCGCCTATTTCGAATCGCTCGAACCCGACTGACGGGCGCAAACAGGGAGGAATCCATGAGGAACTTCAATCGCAGGCAATTCGGTTTGCTGCTCGGCGCCAGCGCGATGGCGCTTTCGATGCCGGCGTACCTACGCGCCCAGACAAAGCCGCGCGTCGTAATCATCGGTGGTGGCGCGGGCGGGGCGACCGCAGCCCGCTACATCGCCAAGGACAGCGAGGGCGCGATCGACGTCACGCTGATCGATGCATCGGACCAGTTCACGACCTGCTTCTTCTCGAATCTTTATCTCGGCGGTTTCCGCACGATCGAATCGATTACCCACGACTGGAGCCGGCTCGAGGCCAACAACGGGATCAAGAAGATCACCGGCATGGCCAAGGCGATCGACCCCTCCGCCAAGATGGTAACCATGGCCGATGGCAGCACCGTGCCATACGACCGGCTGATCGTCTCGCCCGGTATCGACATCAAGTATGACAGCGTGCCCGGCTATTCGGCCGAAGCGGCGGAGATCGCCCCGCATGCGTGGAAGGCCGGACCGCAAACGATCCTGCTGAAGTCGAAGCTGGACGCGCTGACCGATGGCCAGAACATCGTAATGGTCGCCCCGCCGAACCCGTATCGCTGCCCGCCGGGTCCCTATGAACGCATCTCGATGATGGCGCATGTCCTCAAGTCGAAGGGTTTCACGAACTCGAAGATCTTCGTGCTCGACCCCAAGGACAAGTTCTCAAAGCAGGGCCTGTTCGCGGAAGGCTGGGAAAACCACTATCCCGGAATGGTTGAATGGATGGGACCGGATGTGCATGGCGGCATCAAGAGCGTCGATGTCGCCGCCGGAAAGGTCGAGACCGACCTCGACACCTTCGAAGGCGCCTTGCTCAACATCATCCCGGCCCAGCAGGCAGGGCAGATCGCGCTCGACGCCGGCCTTGCAGACGACAAGGGCTTCTGCCCGATCGATCCGGCCTCCATGCGCTCGGCCAAGGACGAGGCGATCTTCGTGATCGGCGACGCCTCGATTGCGGGCGACATGCCCAAGTCAGGTTTTTCTGCCAACAGCCAGGCCAAGATCGCCGCCATGAATATCCGGGGCGACCTCACCGGCGCAAAGGTATTCCCGGCGAAGTACTCCAACACCTGCTGGAGCCTGATCGCGACCGACGACAACGTGAAGGTTGGCGGAGCATACGAGCCTAAAGACGGCAAGATCACCGCGGTCTCCAACTTCGTGAGCCAGACCGGCGAGGACGCCGCCATGCGCAAGGCAAACTTCGAGGAGTCCCTGGGCTGGTATGCCGGCATCACGTCCGACATGTTCGGATAGCTGCTGAGGTGGAGGACGAAACCGGCCCGCCGCCATGAACAGTGGCGGCGGTCACCTTGCCGTTTCAAGCCCGCAAAGCCCGCAACATGCGGGCGTCGGTGACCTGTCGCGGACCACGCCGCCGGGTCGCATGGATTCTCGTCCCGGCATCGCGATTGAATACCATTGCATCCGCCGAACTGACCGGCAGGCAACAAGAGCCCCGCGCGAAGGATGCCAAAAACATGCCAACCAGATGTCGCATTGTGAGCTGCGTGCGGGCATTGTCATACGCATCGTCGCGCCAAAGCAACCGAAAGGAAGCCGACATGACCGAAGCCGATAAACCCGAACCGGTCGATCTCGACAAGGCTATGCTCGATCCGGGTTCAGTCTTTGCATCGCCCGAAGTTCTGCTTCAACACGACAGCCTTACCACGGACCAGAAGATAGAGATCCTGCGACGCTGGGCATATGATGCCAGTGAAGTTTGCGTCGCGGTGGAGGAAGGCATGCCAGACGGAGAGAGCGATCTGCTTCGCAGGATAATGCTCGCCCTGACCCGGCTGGCCGGCGACATCGATTTGGAGCGAACCGGTCCATCCAAACAGCATGGCATACCTCGGTCCGCCCTCAAGGCACGGTAACGATCGGAACACCCTGTATGAATCTTGCGAGGCTAGCTTCGGCTTCGGCCTTCGTCTTGCCGCCGAAAATGGCTGATTTCCAGGGTGAGCTTCTCCACAAAGCCGCGCATGCGGTTCTCCGCTCCGCCCGCTGCCGCCGGAACAAGGGAACCCATCTCGCTCCCGCTCACTGCTCGGCCTGAACTCGGTTTACATACTGCTTCGCTTCCGCAAGCGACGCAAACAGCCGCCCTGCCGCCAGGCTGTGACCGTCGGGGGCAACGATGATTTCGATGTCCTGATAATTGATTCTTGAAAGCTTGGCGCCAGGAACTTTGGCTGCCACCGCTTCGTAGCTCTTGCGCAACTGGCTTGTGCGATCAGGCAGGCCATGGACATGCACGTCGTCGCCGGAGTGGCGCTTCAGGATTTCCACCGCCCGCTTCTCATGCGTCTCGTCCCGCGTCCTTACCCAGAGCAGGATACCGCCATGCTCCAACTGGTGCTCAAGGAAATCGGCATGATGCTTGCCGATCAGGTAAGCCAGGATGCCGCCGATTGCCATGCCGCCGCCACCCGCGGCCGCTGCTGCTGCAATCGCCGCCGCAATGGCGCCTCCCGAAGCCAGCACCGGCACGAAGCCGACTATCGCGCCGACATAGAGCGGCAGTCCGATCGCATAGCCTTCCAGGGAACCGAACGATTCCCAAGCCAGATACGGAACGAAGGGCGCTTCCGGATTGTCCTCGAGCTCGCGCGTCGACTTCGGCTCGGCGCCGAACTTCTGCCGGACGGTCTCCTCTGAAGCCAGAAGGCTGATCTCGGCGCGATCGAAGCCGTTGGACAGGAGCTCGTCGATCGAGGCCTCCATGTCGCTCACCGAATGAGAGATCGCGACGGCTTCCCTTGCCTGATTGTTCATTGTGACCTCCAAGATTGTCTTTTTAATTCAATTTCCTTCTTTCAAACCGGGCATTGATTGAGGTCAACTATGCAGCAAGTTGGACATTTGACTAAGGTTGATTCCGTGTGAGCTCCGGCACGGCCCTTCAATGCACCTGAATACGCGGCCAGCACGGGGTCGATACCGTTAGCCGGAAACTTCTCGGCGGCATCGCGATTGGCCCTGACGCCGGCCAGCGCGCCACAGCTTCGAGCTCTGCGGCGGCACAAGCAGATGGAGTCCGCCGCCATAGCTGTATTTGGCCGGCTTGGCCCGGGGCTTGAGATTCTTGACCTGGGTATCCGTCAACGGCATGTGTTGGTATCTTGAAGAATGACTGGCGCAATATCGCCAGCACACCAACACATCTACCGACAAACCGGGTGGATACCAACAATTCCGGCTGGACGTCTTCGGACATGAAAAGCGAAAAGCCCGGAGGATTCCGGGCATTTCCGAACATCTTCGGATAGTGTCGGATTGGATTTTGGTGCCCCTGGCCGGGATCGAACCAGCACGCCTTTTGGGCAACAGATTTTGAGTCTGCCGCGTCTACCAATTCCGCCACAGGGGCAGGCGAAGATGCTGCTAACGCTTCCCTCGGGCAAAATCAACCGGGCAATGCACGGTGGCAGGACCCGAACGCTGACCGGCAGCAGCCACGGCGCATGGACGTGCGCACCGAACACGGCTAGAAGGCTCGCGCGCAAAGCGCGAAAGACGGGGCCGGGGCACGATGATCAGGAAGCTTTACGACTGGGTGTTTGCGCTTGCGCGCCACCGGCATGCCTCGCGCGCGCTGGCGGGCGTCTCCTTCATCGAGAGTTCGTTCTTTCCCATCCCGCCGGACGTGCTGCTCATTCCCATGGTGCTTGGCCACCGCCAGCGCTGGCTTCTCTATGCAACCATTTGCACCGCAGCCTCGGTGCTCGGCGCCTTCCTGGGCTATTTCATCGGCGCCTTCCTGATGGACTCGATCGGGTTTCGGCTGCTGGCGCTCTATGGCGCCGAGGGTTCTTTCGAAAAAGTGCGCCTTTGGTACAATGAATGGGGTGGCTGGGGCGTATTCTTCGCGGCGGTCACGCCTTTTCCCTACAAGGTGCTGACGATCTTCTCGGGCGCGACCGGGCTTGATCTCGTGACGTTCACCATCGTTTCGATCATCGGCCGGGGTCTGCGGTTTTTTGCCGTTTCCGGCCTGCTCTACCTCTATGGCGAGCCGGTTCGCGTCTTCATCGAGCGCCGCCTCGGCCTGCTGTTCACCCTTGGCGTCGTGCTGCTGGTCGGCGGATTTGCCGCTGTGAAGCTGCTTTTTTGATGCGCGCACCGTGCTATAGGCTCGCACCATGACGAGAAAAGGACATCTGACGACTTCGCTGCTGGTGCTTGCCGGCATGATTGCGGTGATTGCCGCGGTGCTGGGTTTCCAGCACATTGGCGGCTACATTCCCTGCAAGCTGTGCCTGCAACAGCGCGAACCCTATTATGCCGGCATGCCGGTGGTGGCGCTGGCGGCAATCTCGGCCTGGCGCGGCTGGCCGCCGTTCGTTACCCGCGCCCTGCTGGCGCTTGGCGGATTGCTGCTGCTGACATCGATGGCGCTGGCCGCCTTTCACTCCGGCGTGGAATGGCAATGGTGGGCGGGGCCGACCGATTGCGGGGCGAGCGCCGGCAATATTTCGAGCGACGTGAACGATCTTCTGGGCGACCTTTCGAAACGCCCGCCCGCATGCGACCAGGCGGCCGGGCGCTTCCTCGGCCTTTCCTTCGCGGGGTGGAACGTGCTTGCCAGCGGCGCGCTTGCCGCAATAGCGCTGCGCAGTGCGGCGAAGCGGGCCTAGGGCTCCAGAACGCTGTCCCAGTAAAGGAAGTCCATCCAGCTTTCGTGCAGATAGTTGGGCGGGAACTTGCGCCCGTTGCGGTGCAGGTCTTCAAGGCTCGGCATGTAGGGCGGCTGCGCCGGCCACATCTTGACCTGCGCCGGCAGCTTGTTGCCCTTGCGCAGATTGCAGGGTGAGCAGGCCGCAACGACGTTATCCCAGGACGTGACGCCGCCCTTGGAGCGCGGCACGACGTGATCGAACGTCAGGTCTTCCCCGGCGCCACAATACTGGCACTCGAAACGGTCGCGCAGGAAGACGTTGAACCGTGTGAAGGCGGGCGAGCGGCTGGGCTTCACGAAGCTCTTCAGGCACACGACGCTTGGCAGGCGCATCTCGAAAGAGGGGCTGCGAACCTCGAAGTCGTATTCCGCGACAATGTTCACCCGGTCAAGGAACACGGCCTTGATCGCATCCTGCCAGCTCCACAGCGACAGCGGGTAATAGCTGAGCGGGCGGTAGTCGGCATTGAGTACGAGCGCCGGATGCGCGTCCGGCTTGACTGCGATCGTCAAATGAACCTCCGGTCCGACATGATCGAATCCCTTGGCCGTTCCGTTTGCGAAACTATCTAATTCGACTGTGTCAGGCTTGTGAAGATGGCGAAAGCCTAAATGTCACACGCATTTTTATTGTCGATTTCACGCGGGCGTGGCGTCACGGCCACCGCGCAGCGTTGCATAATAGGCCCAAAGCAGCCGCGATGCGACGCCCCGCCAGGGCGACCATTGCGCCGCGATGACGCGAAGCTCCTTGTCTCCCGGCCGCTTGTCCAGAGCAAATGCAGCGCGAGCCGCCTCTTGAAGCGCAAGATCGCCCGCGGGAAAGATGTCGGCATGGCCCGCGCAGAAAAGCAGGTAGATCTCCGCCGTCCACGGGCCGATGCCCTTGATTGCGGTCATCGCTGCGATCGCTTCCCCAGCCGGCAGGAAGGCAAGCGCCCGAAGGTCGAGTTCGCCGCGATCGACGGCCCGGGCAATGTTGATGAGCGTCCTTTGCTTGGGACCTGAAAGCCCGGCCTCCCGCAACCGGGCCTCGCCCGCCATCAGTACCGTTGCGGCGTCAAGCGGGTCGATCGTCGCTTTCAACCGGGAAAAGATCGCGTCGGCGCTGGCCTTCGATACCTGCTGCGACACGATGATCGATGCAAGCCCGGCAAAGTCGGTGGTGGACCGGCGAAGCGGCACGGCGCCCGCCTGTGCGCAAACCGGCGCGAGCCTCCCGTCCGCTGCGACGAGCGCCGCCAACCCTTCCTCGATATCCGCCGCACAGCTGATCACGCGCATCAAGATGTTCCTCGCGCCCGGTTGTCAGGGCCGCCCGACAATGGCTAAGACGGCCCGATGACACAAGCCCGGGAACACAAACGCCCAGTCTTCCGGTTTGCTCCCAGCCCCAACGGCCGGCTGCATCTTGGCCACGCGCTTTCCGCCTTGCTCAACCTGAAAATGGCGCGCGAGACGGGCGGGCGGATGCTGCTTCGCATCGAGGACATCGACACCGTGCGCTGCACGCCAAAGCTTGAGGCGATGATGCTGGCCGATCTTGAATGGATCGGTTTCGAATGGGACGAGCCGCCGCGCCGGCAGTCCATGCACTTTGCCAACTACAAGGCGGCGCTGGACGAACTGCAGGCACGCGGCCTCATCTACCCGGCCTTCCTGTCGCGGGCGCGGATCAAGGCGCTGGCAGCAGCCGATCCCGACTGGCCGGCCGATCCGGACGGCGCGCCGCATTATCCGGGAGAAGAGCGCGATCTTTCGCTTGCCGCACGGGAAGGCTTGATGGCTGGCGGTGCGGATTTTGCCCTGCGCATCGACATGGCCAAGGCAATTGCCGTCGCCGGCCAGCCTTTGTCATGGCGCGAGACCGGCGCGGGACCGGCCGGCGAAACAGGCGTTGTCCCGGCGCGTCCGCAAGACTGGGGCGACGCCATACTGGGCCGCAAGGACACGCCTGCCAGCTACCATCTTGCCTGCGTGCTTGACGATGCGATCCAGGGCGTGAGCAATGTGGTTCGTGGCGCCGACCTCTTCCATGCGACCTCGATCCATCGATTGCTGCAGGAATTGCTGGCTCTGCCTGCGCCCAAATACCATCACCACCGGCTGATCCTGGGCCGCGATGGCGCGAAACTGTCGAAAAGCCGGGCCGGTACCGCGATCGCGCACCTGCGCGATGCCGGCGTTACCCCGGAAGAAGTCCGCGCAATGATCGGCCTTTGATCTCAGGTGAGCGTGGCGGCCTTGAACGACGCCATCGCCAGCAGAACGGTCGCAGCCCCGCCGAAGCCGGCTGCGATCGTGTGCAGTGGCGCGTAGACCAGCGGCACGCCGTACCAGTCGAGGCCGTAAAGTCCCGCACATGAGCCGGCGAACAGTAGCAGCCAGTTTCCAATGACGCCAAACCCGGCAAATCCCATGATGCGGTCGGCGAGCCAGCCGCAAATGAAGGAAGTCGTGCAGACAAATGCCATGGCGACGATGAAATCGTCCTGAGCCAGATCCAGTAGCATGTGAACCCCTCGGGCCCCGCTCCCTGATTGCGAAACCATCGCCTTAGATACAACGCCCGGATTGACTATCAATTAACGCATTACTTCAAATTGGCAGTTCCGGCTCGGTTCGGTCGGCGATCAGGCACGAATTGATCTCCGCGCCGACGAGAAAGATCGCAGCCATTACATAAAAAAACACCAATGCGACAACGATCGAGGCCATGCCCGCATAGGTGCTGACATAATCGGCGAAACTGCGCAGATAGGCTGAAAAGGCGATCGCCGCTGCCAGCCAGACCGCAAGCGTGAACACTGCCCCCGGCGCGATCTCGGCAAAGCTGCGCCGCCCCGCCGGAAGCCATTTGTGGCTGGCGACGAGCGCCACGATCAGGATGAGGCTCGAAACCATGAGCCGCCAGAAGTCGATCCGGTCGATCTGCTCATACATCGCGGGGACGTATTTTCGCGCAATGTCGAGCCCGAGCGGCATCAGCACGATCAGGATCGTCACTGTGGCGACCATGATTGCGCCAAGGACCACGAAGACAATGGAGTGCAGCCGGAGCACCAGGAAGTTCCGCTTTTCCTCCACCCGGTAGGCGCGGTTGAGGCCCAACCGCAGCGCTTCCACGCCGTTGGAAGCAAAGAAGACCGCGGTGACCGCGCCCAGCGTCAGGATATCCCCGCGCGGGATGGTCAGCACGGTGAGCGTCTGCTCGGCGAGCGGCCCTGCAACCGCATCGGGAAGCGTGTCGAACAGCGTCTGCACAAGCTCCTGCGGGAACGAGCCGAGATTGAAGAAGGCGGCGAGCGAGGTGCAGAAGATGAGGAACGGGAACAGTGCCATGATGCCCGACAGCGCGATGTGGCTGGCGATCGCCCATCCGTCGTCCCGGTTGAAGCGGAAGGCGGCGCGCATGAATGCCATGGCGAACGGTCCGCCGAAACGCGCTATCGTCTCCGTGATTCGCAAAGGCAAGTTTTCCCGTCGCGTTGCCATCGGCCTTGCGTCGAATTTGGGGTTGTCCACACGGCATGTCCAGAACGATTCTTGTCACCGGCTGTTCCAGCGGCATCGGCCGGCATTGCGCCTTTCGGTTGCGCGAAGACGGTTGGCGCGTCTTTGCAACGGCCCGAAAACCTGAGGATATCGAAGCGCTGGCCGCCCTCGGCCTCGAGGCGCTCTACCTCGATTATGCAGATAGCGTGTCCATTCGCGCTACATTCGGCGAGGTGATGGAGCGGACCGGCGGACGGCTCGATGCGTTGTTCAACAACGGCGCCTACGGCCAGCCCGGGGCGGTGGAAGACCTTGCGACCGACGTGCTGCGCGCCCAGTTCGAGGCCAATTTCTTCGGCTGGCATGAATTGACGCGTCTCGCCATTCCCCCGATGCGACGGCAGGGCGCCGGGCGGATCGTTCATTGTTCCTCGATCCTCGGCGTCATCGCCTATCGCTGGCGCGGCGCGTACAACGCGACGAAATTTGCGCTGGAAGGCCTCGCCTCGACGCAACGCATGGAGTTGAAGGGTTCCGGCATCCATGTAAGCCTCATCGAGCCGGGACCGATCGAATCGATGTTCTCGCAAAATGCCGTGGAAAAGTTCCTCGCCAATATCGACATCGACGGATCGGTGCATGCCAGGACCTACAGGCATCACCTGGCACGGCTGAACGACAATGGCGGTGTGAACCGGTTCCGTCTCGGCCCCGAAGCGGTATATCGCAAACTGGAGCACGCGCTGGAATCGCCGCGCCCGCGGCCTCATTATCCCGTCACCGTGCCGACCCATTTCATGTTCATGGCCCGCCGCATGTTGCCAACAAGTCTGCTCGACCTTCTGTTGACGCGGTTCGACTAGCCTCGTCGGAACTGGCGCTTGCCACCAGCGCAACCGGCGCTATGTTGCGCTGCTCGCACAAGAACCGCCGGAGACGCCATGCAGACCCTGTTCCAGTTTCTCATTCCGGTGGCCCTTGCAGCTGTCGCGGTGATACTCGGTCTCGGCCTTTGGAACATGATGCGCGGCGGCAGCGCGAGCCGGTCGCAGAGCCTGATGCGCATGCGCGTGCTATTCCAGTTCGTGGCGCTGGTTGTGGTCATGGCGGCGCTCTATTTCTTCGGCCGGAACTGAGGCGCATGGTCAAGCTCAACAAGATCTACACCCGCACCGGCGACGACGGCACGACCGGCCTTGGCAATGGCGAACGTCGCGACAAGTTCGATACCCGCGTCGAGGCCTATGGGACGGTGGACGAGGCAAACGCCTGCATAGGACTGGCGATGCTCCACCTGGCTGCCGGCGATGCGTTGAAGAGCGAACTCCTTTCGATACAAAACGACCTTTTCGACCTCGGCGCCGACCTTGCCACCCCTGACGAAGGCAAGGATCTGGGGTATGAGCCATTGCGGATAACGCAGGCACAGGTCGACCGGATCGAGGCCCTGATCGACCGCTATAATGCGGCGCTGACTCCGCTCAATTCCTTCGTGCTTCCGGGCGGTTCGCCGCTGGCCGCCTATCTGCATCTGGCGCGCACCGTGGTCCGGCGCGCCGAGCGGGCGATGGTCGCCCTTTCGCGGACCGAAAAGGTCAGCGTGCAGGCGATCCGCTACGCAAACAGGCTGTCGGACCTTCTTTTCGTTGTCTCCCGGGTTGCCAATGACGGCGGCAAGGCGGACATTCTGTGGGTACCAGGCAAAAGCCGCTGACCGGCGGACGGAAAGGTTGCGCAGGACGTGTTCATACCGCTGCATGACGCCAACCGTCTCAAGCACATCCACCTGCAATACGTCACGCTGGCGCTGATCGTCGTCAATGTGGGCATCTGGTTCTTTGTCATGAACCCGGTCTATGCAAGCGAGGACGCGATCAAGGCTGCCGTTTATTCGTGGGGCTTCATCCCGGTCGTTGCTTCGGGCGTGGAGGTGCTGCCTTACGAGTTGCAGCGCATTCCGCCATGGGCCAGCTACGTCACCTATGCCTTTCTTCATGGCGACCTGCTGCATCTGGGCGGCAACATGCTGTTCATCTGGGTCTTCGGCGACAATGTCGAGGATGCGCTCGGGCATTTGCGCTACCTCTTCTTCTATCTGTGCTGCGCGGCGGCGGGCGCTTTCGTCCATGCAATTGCTCTGCCGGGGTCAGAAGCCCCGCTGATCGGCGCGTCGGGCGCGGCGGCCGGCGTCGTTGCCGCGTACCTCTTCCTCCATCCGCATGTGAAGGTCTGGGTGCTGGCGCTTGGCCGCATACCGCTGCGGCTTTCCGCGCTTTGGGTCATCGGCGCATGGATCGTTTTCCAGATCGTCAGCTTCGCCATTGGCGGGGAAGAACAGGTCTCCTTCGCCGCACATGTCGGTGGGATTGCAGCCGGTGCCGTTTTGCTGCCAGTCCTCAAGCGCAAAGGTGTGGCTTTGTTCGACCGCCAGCCGGTTCCCGAGGTGGTACCGCCGCTGGCGCCGGTAACGGTTGACGAGGGCCATCCCCTGCCCGGCCAGCCCTCACCGGCCCAAAAGCCGCAGGAGGCTGCGCAGCAGGCGGAAGAAACGGACAAACCGTCGCCATGGGGCCGTCAGCCCCGCGGCGAACCATAGGCAAACTGCCGCATGCGCGGCGAAACATTATTGACGTAAACGTCAATTATCGGGTAGTTGCGGTCCAGATGTCGAAGTCTATCGAAAAGGGTGTCAGATGAAGATTGTCGTCCCGGTTAAGCGGGTGGTCGATTACAACGTCAAGATCCGCGTCAAGTCCGACGGATCGGGCGTCGAGCTCGCCAACGTCAAGATGTCGATGAACCCATTCGACGAAATCGCGATCGAGGAAGCGCTGCGCCTCAAGGAAGCCGGCAAGGCGACCGAGGTGATCGCGGTCTCTATCGGGCCCCAGCAGGCGCAGGAGACAATCCGCACGGCGTTGGCCATGGGCGCGGATCGCGGCATCCTCGTCAAGGTCGACAGCCTCGTCGAGCCGCTGGCGGTCGCCAAGATCCTCAAGGGCGTGATCGAGGCGGAAGAGCCCGGCCTCGTCATCGTCGGAAAGCAGGCGATCGACGACGACGCCAACCAGACCGGCCAGATGCTTTCTGCACTGCTTGGCTGGAGCCAGGCGACATTTGCCTCCAAGGTCGAGATCAACGGCGACACGGCGAAGGTCACGCGCGAAGTCGATGGCGGCCTTCAGGTCATCGAATGCAAAATGCCGCTTATCGTGACCACCGATTTGCGCCTCAATGAACCGCGCTATGCCTCTCTGCCCAACATCATGAAGGCCAAGAAGAAGCCGCTCGATGAAAAGACTGCCGCAGATTACGGCGTCGATGTCTCGCCGCGCCTCAAGGTGCTCAAGACCGTCGAGCCGGCGGCGCGAAAGGCAGGCGTCAAGGTCAAGAGCGTCGGCGAACTCGTCGACAAGCTGAAAAACGAAGCCGGCGTTCTCTGACGGCCGCAAAGGACAAAGAAGATGGCAACCCTCCTCCTCGCCGATCATGACAACAAGAATCTTTCCGACCAGACCGCCAAGGCGTTGACGGCGGCAAGCCAGATGGGCGGCGACGTGCATGTGCTCGTCGCCGGCAAGGGCTGCAAGGCAGTCGCTGACCAGGCAGCGAAGCTTTCGGGCGTCAAGAAGGTGCTGCTCGCCGATGCCGCCGAATACGAGCACATGCTGGCCGAACCGGTCGCGGCGCTGATCGTCAAGCTGGCGGGAACCTATGACGGCCTCGTCGCGGCCGCGACATCGAGCGGCAAGAACATCATGCCGCGCGTTGCCGCCCTGCTCGACGTGATGCAGGTTTCCGACGCGGTCGCAGTCCACGGCCCCGACACGTTCGAGCGGCCGATCTATGCCGGTAACGCCATCCAGACCGTGCAGGCCACCGACGCCAAGAAGGTCGTGACAGTTCGCACCGCCGGGTTCCAGGCCGCCGGCGAAGGCGGATCGGCTGCGGTGGAAGCTGTGCCCGCAGCGGGCGATCCGGCCCTGTCGAAATTCATCGAAGCCGCCCTGCAAAAGAGCGACCGGCCGGAACTCACCTCGGCCCGCGTCATCATCTCGGGCGGACGCGCGCTCGGCTCACGCGAGAAATTCATGGAAATCGTGCTGCCGGTCGCCGACAAGCTTGGCGCGGCTGTCGGCGCATCGCGCGCGGCGGTCGATGCCGGTTACGCCCCCAACGACTGGCAGGTCGGCCAGACCGGCAAGGTCGTTGCGCCGGACCTCTACATTGCATGCGGCATATCGGGCGCAATCCAGCACCTTGCCGGCATGAAGGATTCCAAGGTGATCGTCGCGATCAACAAGGACGAGGAAGCCCCGATCTTCCAGGTCGCGGACTACGGTCTTGTCGCGGACTTGTTCGATGCGCTCCCGCAATTGGAAAAGGCATTGGACTGACATGCCGTTTCCAGCATAATTAGCCACGGGGCAGCAGGAACGGAATGCTTGAATGACAAACGGTGCAGAAAACCGCCGCATTGCAAGGGTCGGCATCATCGGCGCCGGGCAAATGGG
>JBGSJA010000090.1:0-5162 GCA_041742235.1 Salaquimonas sp.
GTCCTCGACCGACTGGATGAAACATGCATGCGGCTGCGGATGCTCATAGGCCGACTTGGAGCGGACGAGCTTTCCGGTTTCGAAATCGACGTAATAGTGGCCCTGCGCCGGACCATCGATGCCATAGGCCCAGTGCAGGCCGGTGTTGAACCACTGCGGCGAATTCGGCGCCACCATCTGGCGGGCGAGGGAATAGCGCAGTTCATCGAAGAAGGTGCGCGCGTCGGCTTCGCTGCCGAAATAGCCGCCCTTCCATCCCCAATAGGTCCATGTGCCGGCAAGCCGGTCGAACACCTGGCGGGCATCCATTTCCGAGCCGTGCTGCTCGTCTTGCGGCATTTCCGCAAGCGCGGCTTCGTCGGCCTGCGAGCGCCACAGCCAGGAAGGAACCGTTTCTTCCTCGACGCGCTTGAGTCGCGCCGGCACGCCCGCCTTGCGGAAATATTTCTGCGCCAGCACGTCGGTGGCCACCTGGCTGAACTGCTCCGGCACGGCGATGCCCGCAAGGCGGAACACCACCGAGCCATCGGGATTGCGGATTTCGCTGGTCGCCGTCTTGAACGCGATGTCCGCGTAGGGTGACTGGCCTTCCCTTGTGAAACGCCGCTCTATCCGCATGTTCCTGTCCCTTTCATGCCGTCTTCATTTTTACATTTACGCCCATGATTTGCCCGTATCAGGGCAAAACGATGAGCGCGATCCATCTCATTCCCGGAAGCTGTGCCCCCGGGTCCCGGGTCCGCGCAGGGCCCCGGCACTTATGTCTTTTCCGTTGAATGCTGCCGGCGGCTGGAATCCTCCAGCCTGACCTTGGCAACGGTACAAAACCTATATCTGGTATCAACACTACGCGCAAATACTAAATATAGTGTTAACGCCTGATTTACCAAGTTTGTGACGCAGCATTTGGCCCGCTTTTTGCGGGATCTCGATGCCGGTCAAACGCAAACGCGCGTCCGGCAGAAAATCTGCCGCAGCGCTACTCGAACTACTGGAAACCGGCTGGTGGAGTTTGGCATCCGGAGAAATAACGAACGGGTTGAACCCGCTTCCATTCCTGCGATACGCCACTGCCCCAACCTAGAGTGACGCTATGTTGACTCGGATTTGAGCGTCAAGGTCTTGTCGCAAAGAATCTGGCCGACACCACATATTGTGTCCTCCTGTGAATAAGGGGGAAAGTTCGGTCCCGAGAAAATCGTTTCGCAAACAAGGCCTTGTGCGATTTATCCAATGGCCTGCCGTCCGGCGCTTGCGCACAAGGTGCGGTTGTTGCAGCGCATGATTCGACCGTCGCGCCACCTGCCTTTCCCGTCAGTGCATGAAACAGCGCATGCATAACTTTTTTACCCGGGGCGTATATGGGGAAGCGGGGTTATGGGTTGGGGCGGGTGATTATGCTGGAGCTACAAGAACAACAACATAAACGTGTAATCATGCTATCGGCGTCGGCGCTGGTGTTCGCCGCCTTTGCTTCCTGGGAACTGGCGAGAGAGGCTCTGGTAACCTTTCCCGAGATGGGGTCGGAACAGTCGCGCCAGCTATACCTGCTGAGCTGCACGGTCCTGATCGCATCGGTGATCGTCTTCACGATGTACCGCTCGTTCCAGGACTACAACGCGATATGCCGCGGGCATCTGTTCGATTCGGCGACCGGACTTGCGAGCCGTTCGGGATTCGAGCTGGCGCTGGCCCGGGAACTGGCACGGCTGGGGCTGGGCGAGGGAATCGCAATCCTGTTCGCCGATATCCGCCGCTTCAAGTCGCTCAACCACTCATTCGGCCACAAGGTTGGCGATTCGATCATCAGGGCAGTGGCATGCAGGTTGGGGCAGGCGGCGCCTGGCGGCAGCTTGTTGGCTCATCTTGGAGGCGGGTGCTTTGCGTTCATTTTCAGCGCCAATGTCAAGTCGACCGTTTCCTGCTTCGCTTCCCAGGTTCAGCGCGGCATGGTTGCGCCGTTCCTGGTCAACGAACGCAACATATTCATCGACCTCTCGCTCGGATCGGCGCACGTGGTTGACATCGACCGGATCGATGCCGCCGAAGCCATGCGCCGGGCCGAATTTTCGCTGATCGAGGCCAAGGCCGGCAGTGGTGCGCATATTTGTTACTCGGACGTCTCGGAGCTAAGCGCAAAGCGGGTATCCGCCATCGAGACTGACCTACGCGAAACGCTGGAGACCGCCGAAATCGACATCTATTTCCAGCCGTTGGTCGACTGGCAGTTCGACAAGATCGTCGCGGTCGAGGCGTTGGCCCGCTGGACGCATCCGCAATATGGCCGGGTTTCGCCCGCGGATTTCGTGGGAGTGGCCGAATCGCTTGGCCTCGACAGCAAGCTTGGCCTCAGCATCCTGCGCCGCAGTTGCAAGATGGTGGCGCCGCTGAAAGATCTGCATCTGGCGGTGAACATTTCGCCGAGCCACTTCCTCAAGCCCGGATTTCCGGATGACGTGAAACTGATTCTCGAGCAAACCGGGTTTCCGGCCGGACGGCTGGAACTGGAGATCACGGAAAACATCGTTCTGTCGGACAGCGAGCAATCGCGTGAGGCGATTGAAGCGGTTCGCGCGCTGGGCGTGGCTGTTGTGCTCGACGACTTCGGCACCGGCTATTCGGGCCTGTCCTACCTGAACCGCTATTGTGTCGACAGGATCAAGATCGACGCCACCTTTGTTCGCGAAATCGAGAATTCCGCGATGGCGCAGTCGATCATCTCCAACATCATGGCTCTCGCGCGGGAGAGAAACATCATGGTGACTGTCGAGGGCGTGGAGACCATCGACCAGGTCCTGTTTCTCAATCGATTCGGGGATTTGTGGTATCAGGGGTTCCTGTTTGCCCGGCCGATGCCTTTCGAGCAGCTGCTCGATGTCGCGCCTTTTGGCGATGTCGGCGTCAAGAACCTGTTTCAAGACAAAATGTACGAGCCGCGACAGCTTTCGGCCTGAGTTCAGCCCGGCAAGGCCGCCCTTGCGCGGCCGAACCGGGCGCCAAGCCACGCCGCCGTGAGCAATGCCACGGCGCCCAGCAGAAAGAACGCCCCGGGGAAGTGCACCGGGGCGCTTGTGCTTGTGAAGAAGGCAAAGGAACTGCTCGAAAGCGTCGGTCCGATAATGGCCGACAAGCCCTGGATCCCGGAGAGGCTGCCTTGCAGCAGGCCCTGTTGATCCGCGCTCGTTTCCCGCGAGGCGATTGCCTGCAGTGCCGGCGTAGCGATGCCCCAGCCCAGCACATGCGGGATGATGCCCACATAGCCGATGAAGCTCGAGGTATTGAAAGCCAACAGAACGTAGACCGCCGCCGAAAGCAGGAACCCGCCGATCATGGCGTTGCGCTCGCCGGCCACCCGCGTCACCCGCGCGACAAGAAAGCCTTGCACCACCACGAAGCAAAGTCCGACGACCGCCAGCGAAATGCCGGCCTCGCGGACATCCCATCCCAATTGCGCCGCCGTGAACAACACCCAGATCGATTCGAGTCCGCGCTGCACGGTGGTCGCGATCAGCAATGCCGCCGCAAGCGGCATCAGGCCCGGGGCCGAGAAGATCCAGCCAAGGGCAGCGAACGGGCTGATGCGGCTGGTTTTGGCCGAGCGCCTTTCGACGGGCAGTGTTTCCTTGAGAAATAAATAGCCGAACACGACATTGGCGAAGGAGAGCGCCGCAGCGGCAAGAAAGGGTAGGGCAGGGTCAATGCCGCCAAGCACGCCACCCGCCAGCGGCCCGATGATGAAACCGAGCCCGAACGCTGCACCGATCAGCCCGAAGCCCGCGGCCCGGTCCTTCGGCTCCATCATGTCGGCGATCGAAGCGCTTGCGATCGAAAGCGTTGCGGCGAACGCGCCGCCGAGGATGCGGGCGACGAACACCCAGAATATGGTGGGCGCGAATGCGATGAGCGCCATGTCGACGCCGAGCGCGCCGAGCGCGACGAGCATTACCGGGCGGCGGCCCAGCCGGTCTGAAAGCGCGCCAAGGAGCGGCGCGAATACGAATTGCGCAATGGAGAACGCCACCGCCAACGCTCCATAGATTGCCGCGACCTCGGCAACCGTGCCGCCGGTCAGCCGCTCCACCATGGAGGGCAGGATCGGCCATATCAGGCCAACGCCGGTCATGTTGATCATGACCGTTGCAAGAATGAAGATCAGCGTCGGTCCGGGCATTGCGGCCTGCCTCCCGGACCCGGGGATCAGCCGTCCGCCCGCCCGGATATCGGCGCGGTGTAGGCGAGGTCGAGGTCCCAGGGGAAATAGATCCACGTGTCCTGGCTGACCTCGGTGACGAAGGTATCGGCCATCGGCACGCCCTTTGGCTTGGCGTAGACCGTGGCGATGTGGCACTTCGGCAGCATCTGGCGGACCTTCGAGGCGGTCTTGCCGGTGTCCGTCAGGTCGTCGACCACGAGGATTCCCTTGCCGTCGCCGCCGGTTTCGGCAATCAGCTTGTCGGAAATGTCCTTGAGCACCAGCAAATCGCCCTGGTCCTGGTAGTCGTGATAGGAGGCGATGCACACCGTCTCGATGGTGCGGATGCCGAGTTCGCGCGCGATGATGGCCGCGGGCACCAGCCCGCCGCGCGTGATCGACACGATCGCCTTCCACTCGCCGCCATTGGCCTGTGCCGCACCCGCGAGCCGCCAGGCAAGCGCCTTGCAGTCGCGGTGGAACTGGTCCCAGGAGACGGGAAACGCCTTGTTTGCCGGTGCAGACATGCCTTGCCCCCAAGCTTCAGGAAAGAAGCGCTGCAATAGCCAATCGCGGTGCCGCTGACAAATCGATTCTGGGAACGATCCACCGGATCAAGCATCACGCCAATCCCGCCAGCATTTCGCGCACGGCAGCTTCGGCCGCGTCGAGCGCAGCTTCGTCGCGCGAGCGGATGACGATCTGCGTCGAATAATCCGTGCCGTTGAAGCGCGGATAGGAGCCGATGGCCGTGCCGGGATGCTGCTTCTGCACCGCGCCGAGCGGGCCGCCGATGCGCCCCTCGGGGTAGGGCGAGTCAACGCTGCGCGACAGGATCACCGTGCCGGTCTCCAGCGTCGGCACCACGGTGTCGAGCATCGCCTCGAAGATCGACGGCACGCCCGCCATCACATGCACATTGCCGATGTGAAAGCCGGGCGCGACCGACACCGGGTTGGCGATCATCGCC
>JBGSJA010000091.1:0-3284 GCA_041742235.1 Salaquimonas sp.
GTCGCTCGGCTTCTTCTCGGCCGCCAGCATGGCCGTGGCGATTCCGAGCGGCATCCAGGTCTTCGCGTGGATCGCAACACTGGCTGCCGGCAAGCCACGCATCAATGTCCCGGCGCTTTTCATCTTCGGCTTCTTCTTCATTTTCGTGGCGGGCGGGCTTACCGGCGTCATGGTCGCGATGATGCCCTTCGACTGGCAGGCGCACGACACCTACTTCATCGTCGCTCACCTGCATTACGTGCTCATCGGCGGGATGGTGTTCCCGCTGTTCGCGGCGCTCGACTACTGGATGCCGATGATGAGCGTCCGCCCGCTGTCGGAAAGGCTCGGCCGCTGGGCGTTCTGGCTGATGTTCGGCGGCGTCAACCTTGCCTTCTTCCCGATGCATCTGACCGGAATGATCGGCATGCCGCGGCGCGTCTATACCTATCCCGCCGCGATGGACTGGGCGAGCCTCAACCTTTTGTCGACCATCGGCGCCTTCACCATTGCCTGCGGCGTGGCCGTGGTCGTCGTAGATGTCTTCCGAAATTTCCGCATAGCTGCGAGCCAGGACAATGCCGGGAACGTCTGGAATGCCGGAACGCTTGAATGGCTGCCGACCGGATACTTCCAGACGCGAAGCATTCCAATCGTCACAAGCCGCGATCCGCTCTGGACCCAGGAGAACCTTGCGCAAGATGCCGAAGCGGGACGCTACTACCTGCCGGGCACGGTCACCGGCTTGCGTGAGACGCTGGTGACGAGTTCGGATCTGGCAGAGCCACAATACATCCTGACGCTGCCCGGCCCGGGATGGTCGCCGCTCACCGGCGCGGTATTCACGGCCGCGTTCTTCCTGTTGCTGACCGGAAAATTCGTAGTCCCGGCGCTTGCCTGCGGCCTCCTTGCCGTCGCCGCGATCATCATCTGGGCCTGGGGCAACGACAGGGGTCCGGGCGAGCCTGCCGAAATTGGCGGCGGCATCCGGCTTCCGGTAAATGCGACCGGGCGCGACTCGCATGCCTGGCTGGCGACGCTGATCCTCAACATCGTCCTTTTCAACATTTTCGCCGGGGTGATCTTCACCTATCTCTTCCTGTGGACGGTGAATGAAAATTTTCTGCCAGCTGCCCGCGAAATGCCCGATTTGATGTGGCCCGCCCTGTCGATCGCGATGCTGGCGGCCGGCAGCGCGGCGATAGGAATTGCGCGGCGCATTCTCGGTTCTCCCGTCTTTGCAATTGCCCTGCTGCTGCTCGCTTCCGCATTGATTGTAACCGGTATTGCGCCCGCCGCTTTCGCGCACTGGCAGGCGGGGCTGCGGCCGGACGCAAATTCCTATGGCGCCACGGTCTTCACGCTCTTTGGCCTTGCAGGCTCGGTGGCAACTACAGCAGCCGTCCTTTGCCTCTATTCGATTGCCCGCATCATGGCCGGCCTCATCGATGGCAGGCGGCGGCTGACATTCGAGGTTACGGCCATGATCTTCCACTACGCTGTCGTGCAGGCGGTGCTGACCGTTGCCTTCGTCACCGTCATGCCGCGAATCCTGGGTCCGTGAACATGCGCTGGTCCGGTTTCAACGACCTCCTGTTCATGTCCGCCGGCGGAATCATCTGGGCCGCCCGCTTCGGTACCGCCTATGCAATTGCCGCGCTTTCCTGCGCCAAGGGCTTCCGGACTGATACGCTGGGCGGCTACCCGCTTGCCAGTGCCTTGATCGCCGGCGTGACCGTGATCGCCTTGGCCGGCGCTGCAATTGTTTTCGTGCTGGCAGCGCGCCGCATCATGGGCAGCCGGGAAAGCGTGTTCGTGCCCTGGGTGGCGGCGGGAATGGCGCTGCTCGGCGCGCTGGCGATGATTTGGGAAAGCTTCGTGCTGTTCCTGCCGGCTTGTACGTGAAGATGCAGCAGGTGGAACACCGGCAATATGCGCCGGTTCTGGTCGAGGAGGTGATACCTTGAAGATCAACTGGTTCGCGTTGCGGAAGATCACCCATGCGATGTGGTTTCTCCCCGCAGTGTTTTCGGCCTTTGCCATTCTTGTCGTGGCGCTCGCCTATTTTTCCTCGTACCTGTTTCCCGAGTCGATCAACGCTGACAATCTCCCGGTAACGGTTTCGACCAGCGCTGTGCGCAGCATTCTAACCATTGTCGCGTCCAGTATGCTGGCGGTGGCAGTGTTCTCCCTGTCTACCATGGTGAACGTGATTGCCAACGTGTCCCAATCCACTTCGCCCAGGGCCGTGGGCCTGATCGTCGCTGACCGGACAGTGCAAACATCGATTTCCATCTTCATCGGCGCGTTCCTTTTCAGCATTGTTTCGATCATCGGCCTGTCGGGCGAGATCTACAGCACCGGCGGAAGGCTTGTTCTGTTCATAGCGGCCGCAATTGTAGTCGTGGCCGTGGTTTGGGCGTTGATCCGGTGGATCGGCCATATCTCGACCATCGGGCGCGTGGAAGAAACGCTCCGTCGTGTGGAAAAGGCTACGTCCAAAGCGTTGAACAAGTACGGCAGCCACGGGCTATACGGCTGCAACCGGACCGATGGACCGCTTGCGTTCGAACATCATCTGACCGCGCAAACTGTCGGGTTCGTACAGTATTTCGATCGTGACGCATTGCAGGAAATTGCCAATGACAACGACATCGACATCGAAGTCCTGGCGCGCCCCGGCGCCTATGTCGACTATTGCCTGCCGATAGCCGCCACTAGCGATCCCGTGGATGAGGACTGCCTTTCCAAGATCGCCGAGGCTTTCACGCTCGGCAGGGAACGTACGTTTGAGTTCGACCCCGAATTCGGTTTGACCGTGCTTTCCGAAATCGGCATCAAGGCGATGTCGAAAGCCATCAATGATCCAGGTACGGCCGTTCAAACTGTCACCAGTCAAACGCGGGTGCTCGCTGACTGGACGACTTCGCGCGAGCGCAAGGATGAAGAACGGCGGTACTCCAGGCTTTTCATGGCTCCGCAGCCTGTGGGCGACTTGATCGCCGCATCCTTCGGCCGGCACGCCCGCGAATGCGATTCCCCGGAAGTAAAGTCAGCGGTGTTGAGGGGGCTCGGTACGTTGGTTCGAATGGCGCCGCAAGAATTTGGCGAGGCAGCACTCAAGCTGGCCCGGGAGATCCGGCAAGGATCGGTGCCGCAACGCCAACCTGCTGGCAACGTCAACCATCGGCCATCGGCTTCCTGACCTGGTCCCGAGGCGGGTATTGCCGCGCGGGCCGGACTTCGAACGTGGAAAGCCATTGCGCGACCACGTAAAGCGCCGCGGCGACATAGAGGCTGCAAGC
>JBGSJA010000092.1:0-7443 GCA_041742235.1 Salaquimonas sp.
TTCGGCACCGATTGCATTGGCCCGATGGCCGAGGCGGCGGTTTCGGTGTTGAAGGACGGCGATGTGGTGCTTCTGGAAAACACCCGCTTCCACAAGGGCGAGGAAGAAAACGACCCCGGATTTTCGAAGGCCCTGGCCGCAAATGGCGACGTCTATGTCAACGACGCCTTCTCCGCCGCGCACCGGGCGCATTCCTCCACCGAAGGCATTGCCCGGCTGTTGCCCTCTTTCGCCGGAAGGACGATGCAGGCTGAACTCGACGCCCTTGAGGCCGGCCTAGGCAAGCCGCAGCGCCCGGTCATCGCAATTGTCGGCGGCGCGAAGGTTTCGACCAAGCTGGACCTGCTGGCAAACCTTGTCGCCAAGGTCGATGCGCTGGCGATAGGCGGTGGCATGGCCAACACCTTCCTTGCCGCCAAGGGGCTCGACGTCGGCAAGTCGCTGTGCGAGCACGACCTTGCCGCGACCGCACGCGAAATCCTCGCCAAGGCGCAAAAGGCCGGTTGCACGGTCATTCTGCCCGTGGACGGCGTTGTCGCCCGCGAGTTCAAGGCGAATGCCGCCAACGAAACGGTTCCGGTCGACAAGATCCCCGCCGATGCGATGTTGCTGGACGTTGGTCCCGAGACCGTCGAAGCCGTGAACGGCTGGATCGTCAAGGCAAGGACGCTGGTCTGGAACGGCCCGTTCGGCGCGTTCGAACTGACGCCATTCGACAAGGCGACGGTTGCGGTGGCGAAATTTGCGGCAGAGCAAACGCGCGCGGGCGCGCTCGTATCCGTGGCCGGCGGCGGCGACACCGTATCCGCCCTCAACCAGGCTGGCGTCGCGGACGATTTCACCTACGTGTCGACTGCAGGCGGCGCGTTCCTCGAATGGATGGAAGGCAAGGATTTGCCGGGCGTTGCCGCCCTTTCAGCGTGAAATCAGTCGCTGTTGCCTTCGGCCGGCGGCGCCTGCGAGGGCGGAATGACCGGCGTCTCGCCACCCTGTAACGGCGGCACAGCAATTTCGCTGTCAGCGCTGGCGGGCGGTGCCAGCACCGACCCGCATTCCTCCAGCTTGCTTTCCTGCGGCAGTACCGCGCCATCCCCTGCAGGTTGGTCCGCCGGCGCAGCACGGCAATCCACCGGCGGCTCCAGCGCGGGAACATCGCCCGCGGCCTGCGCCATCGTGCTTGCCGGCGACAATGCGAACATAATTGCTGCCGTGATCAATGTGGACTTTTCCACCTCGGCATCTCCCTTCCCACGAGAAGTCAATGCGGCCGCGGCTTGACGGTTCCTTGTCGGGTGGCGGTGTTTTTTGACGATTACGTAAACGAATTGTGTAATAGCGCACAGATCACGCCTGCGACACCGTGTATCCCGACATGACCGGCGCTCGGCAAACAGCCCCGCCAGGCCCGGGATTTTCATCACGCATCGCATGAAAACCAAAAAGTGAAAGGGGCTCATCCTCGCTACAAGGGAGACGATCATGACCAGCGAGATGAGCCGTGGAAACGCGAAGAAGCGCGTGTACCATGGCAAGTTCGGACCTGCGGTAGGCAGCTTCGAATTCACCGGCGAGAACGCCAAGGCAACCGACCGCAGGGCCTCGAATACGACGGGCCTTGAAAAGGCTGCGCAGGCATTCCTTCGCAGGGTGGGCAGTTGAGATGACTGTCATTCGCCGGAACCGCAGCACCCCGCCCGGCCAGCGCGATGGCGCGCTCGGCGGCTTGCCGATCGCGCCAGGGGGGCAGGAAAAATGACAGGCGGCGCGGCCATGGTCGCGCCGCCTGCTTTTGCAAATGGTTTACCGCCATTGCGATCGTTCGTCCTTTCAATCGATTTTTATGGCTTCGGCCCCGTTTCATGTCGTTTTGGCCTCTGTTATCAGCCGTCAAACGGAAAAACACGAGGAGCCAGTCATGATCGAACGCATCGAAGACATCGCCATTGCCATGGTCGCCGAGGGCCAGGGCATTCTCGCCGCCGATGAATCGACCGGCACGATCCAGAAGCGCTTCGACTCCATTCACGTCGAGAATACCGAGACCAACCGGCGCGACTACCGCGAGATGCTGTTCCGCTCGGGCGAAGCGATGAACGACTACATATCGGGCGTCATCCTTTTCGAGGAAACGCTGTTCCAGAAGGCAGCGGACGGAACGCCTTTCGTCGATCTCATTCGCAAGGCTGGCGCGGTGCCCGGCATCAAGGTCGACAAGGGTGCGCAGCTGTTGCCGGGCTCCGAAGTGGAGACGGTGACGGAAGGCCTCGACGGCCTGCGCGCGCGCCTCGTCAAATACTATGAGGCAGGCGCGCGTTTCGCCAAATGGCGCGGCGTCATCACCATCACCAAGGATGCCCCGAGCTGGAACTGCGTGAAGGCCAACGCCCATGCGCTCGCCCGCTACGCGGCGCTGTGCCAGGAGGCCGGCATCGTGCCGATCGTCGAGCCGGAAGTGCTGATGGACGGGCCGCACAGCCACCACTCGATCCAGCGTTGCCATGAAGTGACCGAATGGGTGCTGAAGACGCAGTTCAGCGAACTTTACGACGCCGGCGTCAATCTCGAAGGCATCGTGCTGAAGCCCAACATGGTCGTGCCCGGCCAGAAATCGGGCCAGAAATGCTCGGTCGAGGAAGTCGCAAGCCATACCGTGCGCGTGCTGAAGGCAACCGTTGCTGCGGCCGTTCCCGGCATCGCCTTCCTCTCCGGCGGGCAGGATGACGAAGAAGCGACGGCACATCTTTCGGCGATGAACGCGATGTTCGACCTGCCATGGAAGCTGACCTTCTCCTATGGCCGCGCATTGCAGGCCGCAGCGCTGAAAGCCTGGGGCGGCAAGCGCGAAAATGTCGCCGCCGGCCAGCGCGCCTTCACCCACCGCGCGAAGATGAACGGCCTTGCCGCCACCGGCAAATGGCAGGCCGACCTCGAGAAGGCGGCTTGAACAAAAAAGGTGGGCAATGGCCCACCTTTTTCATTCACTGAGACATCTTACATTTGTCCGCCAGGCTTGATCTCCATGACGTCGAATTCGATCTCGACCTCGCCGGCCTTTTCGAAGACAAGCTTCGCCTTGCGCTTCTCGCCCGGCTTCATCTGCTCCTTGAGCCCGATGAACATGACGTGGTAGCCGCCCGGCTTCAGTTCGACCGAGCCACCGGCCGGAATTTCGAGACCACCTTCCACGGGGCGCATCTTCATGACGTCGCCGTCCATCGCCATTTCGTGGATTTCGACCTTCGCGGCAAAATCGGCGCTGCCGGCAACGAGGCGGTCGCCAGCCATTCCCGAATTGCCGATGTTCATGTACCCGCCAGAAACAGGCGCGTTTGGCGGCGTGGCCTTGATCACCGGGGTTGCGATGGTGAGATCGCCCGCCTTTACATCAACGATGGCGTGGCCGCTGTCTGCAGCCAAGATCAGGGAAGCCCTGGCATGGGGTTTGTCCATGGTGGAGCATGCCCATGCGGCGCCGGTGCTGGCGAGGGTGAGCGCGATCGCGCCGGTGATTTCGATGATTCGTCTGTTCATTGAACTGTTCCTGAAAACGGTTTGAAATGCGGCGCCACTGCACGCCCGCGCAAGCGGCACTTGCGGGAAACGCCGTTCGAATTGCTTCAGGTAATTGCCGGCGGGCCGCGCAGCGATCGTGTCCCGTATTCGGAAGGTGTTGCGGGTGCGGCATCGGCAAGCGCCGAGATGCGTTCGCCAAACGACGCGGCTGGCCATGCAATGGCGGGCGGTGCGGGCAAAAGGACAGCGGAGGAAATAAGGCAATATTCGCAACTGCCATCCCCGGGTGTTCCATCGCTCCCCTCGCCTGCAGGAAGGCATAGCGCGGGAATCGAACCGTCGGGCAGGGTATAGGCCGAAAAATCTGCCACACTTGAAACGGCTGGCCGGTGCGCCAGCGCGACAAGCATCAATGCAACGGCGCAGGCAAGGCGCGTCGCAATGCCGAAACGGCGCATGATCAGCCGGATGCATGTCATGGGGGAGGAGAAGCGCGCTTCCCGCGCTTTGTCAACGGGAGAGGTTTTGCAGCGGCGTTGCGCCGCAAGAATCTTTTCAGCCCCTGCCAAGGCCTGCTAGAAAACCAACCATGACCAAACCCCGTCCCACGACCCTCGAAGCGATGGCGACCTGGCTGGCCTTGCCCGTCTATGCATGGCAGGGCCTTGGCGTGCGCCGCCGCACCATGCGCATGCCGCCGCCAGAAAGTTCCAGCGAGCTTGAATTTCATGGCAGGGGCGCACCGCTTCGCCTGTTGGTGCTCGGTGATTCCTCGGCAGCCGGTGTCGGTGTGGAGCGGATCGGGCAAAGCTTTTCGGGAATTTTGCCGCAGGTGCTGGCCGAGCGCTCCGGCCGGCCGGTAATCGCGCGCATCGCCGGGATGAACAGCGCCACGTCGGGACAGATCCGCGATCATGCTGTCCCGCATATAGAGCCACGCGATTTCCATTACATCGCGCTCAATATCGGCACCAACGACGCCAAGAACTTCCATTCCGGCAGCCGTTTCAAGAAGGATTTCGGCACGCTGCTCTATGCGCTGCGTGCGCGGTTTCCGCACGCGGTGATCATCTGGTCCGGCGTCATCGACCTTGAAACCTGCCCTGCCCTGCCGCAGCCGCTGGCACGCATTCTGGGCATCCGCTCGCGTATCATCGATCACAAGGGCAAGATGCTTTGCCGCGAGCGCGGCGCGCTGGCTCCCGTTTCCGAATGGCGGGCAATACCGGAGAACTTCTCCGAAGACGGCTTCCACGCCTCCGAGAAAGGCTACCGCGAATGGGCGGAAGCCATGGCCGGCTACATCCTCTCCATTGAAACCGGCAGGGCCGCGGCTGCGCGGCAGGACGTAACGCCGCGCGCTTCTTTCGTTGGATAGACAGGCCCCTTGCGCATTCCTAATGTGCGCCGCATCAGCGGGAGGACCGAGCGATGGCGTCGAAATATCACGAAACCTATGCGGCATGGCGCAAGGACCCGGAAGGCTTCTGGGCGGAGGCAGCCAAGGCGATCGACTGGATCAAGCCGGCGCAGAAAGTTTTCGACGCCGATGCCGGCGTCTATGGCCGCTGGTTCTCCGGCGCGACCGCAAACACCTGCCATAATTGCGTCGACCGCCACGTAGAAGGCGGGCGCGCCAACCAGCCCGCCATCATCCACGATAGCCCGATCACCGGCACGAAGCGCAGCCTTACCTATGGCGAGTTGCTGACCGAAGTACAGGCACTGGCGCAAGTTCTGCGCGACAAGGGCGTGAAGCAGGGCGACCGCGTCATCATCTACATGCCGATGGTCATGGAAGCGGCAGTTGCCATGCTCGCCTGCGCGCGGCTGGGCGCCATCCACTCAGTCGTGTTCGGCGGGTTTGCCGCGAACGAACTCGCGACACGCATAGACGATTCAACGCCCGTGTTGATCATTTCGGCATCCTGCGGCATCGAACCTGGCCGCGTGATTGCCTACAAGCCCCTGCTCGACAAGGCCATCGACCTTGCATCCCACAAGGTGCCCGCAACGCTGATCCTGCAACGCGAACAGCAGCGCTGCGACCTCGTCGCCGGGCGCGACTTCGACTATGGCGAACTCGTCGGCAAGGCCCGCGGCGCCACGGTGCCATGCGTGGAAGTCGCCGCAACCGATCCGCTCTACGTGCTCTATACCTCGGGCACCACCGGCCAGCCCAAGGGCGTCGTTCGCGACACCGGCGGCCACATGGTGGCGCTCGCCTGGTCGATGGGCGCGATGTACGGCATCAAGCCCGGCGAAGTTTTCTGGGCCGCTTCCGACGTCGGCTGGGTGGTCGGCCATTCCTACATCGTCTACGCCCCGCTGCTGGTCGGGTGCTCGACGATCCTGTTCGAAGGCAAGCCGGTCGGCACGCCCGATGCAGGCACGTTCTGGCGGGTGATCTCCGAGCATGGCGTCGTGGCGCTCTTCACCGCGCCGACCGCTTTTCGGGCCATCCGCAAGGAAGACCCGAATGGAAGCTTCATCGGCAAATATGATCTGTCGAAGTTCCGCACGCTCTTCCTGGCGGGAGAACGCGCCGACCCCGACACGATCCAGTGGGCCGAGCGCATGCTGAACGTGCCGGTGATCGACCATTGGTGGCAGACCGAAACAGGGTGGACCATCGCCGGCAATCCCGTCGGACTTGGCCAGTTACCGGTGAAATACGGCTCGCCCACCGTGCCGCTGCCGGGATACGACGTGCAGGTGCTGGACGATGCCGGACACCCGGTAGGACGCAACACGCTCGGCAATGTCGTGGTGAAGCTGCCGCTGCCGCCGGGCTGCCTGCCCACGCTTTGGAACGCGGAACAGCGCTTCCGTTCGGCCTATCTCGACGAGTTTCCAGGCTTCTACAAGACGGCGGACGCCGGCTACATGGACGAGGAAGGCTACCTCTTCATCATGGCGCGCACCGACGACATCATCAACGTCGCCGGCCACCGGCTCTCTACCGGCGCGATGGAAGAAGTCTGCGCCTCCCATCCCGACGTTGCCGAATGCGCGGTCATCGGCATCTCCGACAAGCTCAAGGGCCAAAGGCCGGCGGGATTCCTCATCATCAATTCCGGCGTGACCAAGGACCCGGCCGATATCGAGAAGGAAGTCATTGCGCTGGTGCGCGAAAAGATCGGCCCCGTCGCCGATTTCAAGCTGGCAATCTGCGTCAAGCGCCTGCCCAAGACGCGATCGGGCAAGATCCTGCGCGGGACCATGCAGAAGATCGCCGATGGTGAGGAATGGAAGATGCCCGCCACCATCGACGATCCGGCTATCCTTGACGAGATCGGCACGGCGCTGGCCGAGCGCGGCATCAAGGCGGTGTAGTGACCGCCTTGACCTTGCCGGGCCGATGCGCAAAGTCGCCGCAGCAAGGAGAACCGACACATGACAGGCAGGCTTCACGACAAGATCGCGCTCGTCACCGGCGGCGCGCAGGGGATCGGCCGCGCAATTGCCGAGCGTTACATCGCCGACGGCGCAAAGGTTGCGATAGCCGATTTCAACGCGGAGAAGGGCAAGGCGGCGGCAGCGGATATCGGGGCGCATTTCATTCACGCAGACCTGTCGAAGCCGGAGGACGCTCGGCGCGCGGTTGCGGAAACGATCAGCCATTTCGGCCGGCTCGACATACTCGTCAACAATGCCGGCATCGCCGTTGGCGGGGATTTCCTTGACCTGAAGCTGGAGGATTTCGACCGTGTGCTCGCCGTCAACCTGCGCGGCGCATTCGTCGCTTCGCAGGCTGCTGCCCGCCACATGGTGGAGCGCGTCAATTCAGGGGAAAAGCCCGGCTGCATCGTCAACATGTCGTCGGTCAACGCGGTCTTCGCCCTGCCGGCGCAGCTTCCCTACTCGGTCTCGAAGGGCGGCATGTCCTCGCTCACCAAGGCAACCGCATTGTCGCTGGCCCAGTACGGC
>JBGSJA010000093.1:0-7221 GCA_041742235.1 Salaquimonas sp.
AAAGCGCTACGCCGTGCGCGGCCAGAACTTCCACATCGACGACGGCGATGTCGTCATCGCGGCGATCACGTCCTGCACCAACACGTCCAACCCCTCGGTGCTGATCGGCGCTGGCCTGCTTGCCCGCAAGGCGCGCGAGCGTGGCCTTACCGTCAAGCCATGGGTCAAGACATCGCTGGCGCCGGGTTCGCAGGTCGTGACCGACTATCTCGAGAAGGCCGGCCTGATGGGCGATCTCGATGCGCTCGGCTTTAATCTGGTGGGCTATGGCTGCACCACCTGCATCGGAAATTCCGGGCCGCTGCCAGAGGAAATTTCCGAAGCGGTGAACCAGAACAACCTGGTCGCCTGTTCGGTGCTTTCCGGCAATCGCAATTTCGAGGGCCGCGTCAATCCGGACGTGCGGGCGAATTACCTCGCCTCCCCGCCGTTGGTCGTTGCCTATGCGATCGCCGGCTCGATGCACATCAACCTCGCGACGCAGCCCATCGGCCAGGATCGTGACGGCAAGGATGTGTTCCTGAAGGACATCTGGCCGACGTCGAAGGAGATCGCCGAGCTCATCCGTTCCTCGATCAACGAGCAGATGTTCCGCAGCCGCTATTCCAACGTCTTCAAGGGCGATGCCGGCTGGCAGAAGATCGAGGTCACCGGCGGCGAGACCTATGCCTGGAAGGACAGCTCGACCTATGTGCAGAACCCGCCCTACTTCGAGGGCATGACCATGGAGCCGGAAAAGATCGAGGACATCGCCAATGCGCGCATTCTCGGCCTTTTCCTCGATTCGATCACCACCGACCACATTTCGCCCGCCGGATCGTTCAAGGCGGCGACGCCCGCAGGCCAGTACCTGATCGAGCATCAGGTGCGCCCCGTGGACTTCAACTCCTACGGCTCGCGTCGCGGCAACCATGAAGTGATGATGCGCGGCACCTTTGCCAACATCCGCATCAAGAACCAGATGCTGCAGGGCGTGGAAGGCGGCTATACCCGGCACTACCCCTCCGGCGAGCAGATGTCGATCTACGACGCGGCCATGCGCTACAAGGAGGAAGGGGTGCCGCTGGTGATCTTCGCCGGCAAGGAATACGGCACAGGTTCCTCCCGCGACTGGGCGGCCAAGGGCACCCGGCTTCTGGGTGTGCGCGCGGTCATTGCCGAGAGCTTCGAGCGCATCCACCGCTCCAATCTCGTTGGAATGGGCGTGCTGCCGCTGGTGTTCACCGGCGGCCAGTCCTGGCAGTCGCTGGGCCTGATCGGCGACGAGACCGTTTCGCTGTCGGGCATCGCCGGACTTGTACCGCGGCAGGAACTGGGGGCGACGATCAAGTTCGCCGACGGTTCCGTCAAGGAAGTGACGCTGCTTACCCGCATCGATACGCTCGACGAGATGGACTATTTCCGCCATGGCGGCATTTTGCGATATGTCTTGCGCAACCTGAACCGTGCCGCCTGACCTGCTTTGCCGGCGGCGTAAATCGCGCCGCCGACTTCTCACCCTTTAGTTATTCGCAAGTGAAGCGGCTGCACAGTATTTTCCGATCGAGCCACAAGGTCCGTACAACAATTCAGGCAGCATGGCCGAAACTCCGGCAAGAAGAGAGTGTGAATGGCCGCCATCGAAAATTCCCCCACACTGATGCGCCAGGTGAAGGGCGCCGCGATTGCCGCGTTCTGCGCCTGCGCCCTGCCGGGCGTCGCAGAAGGAGCCGAAATCATGCACCCCAAGGGCGTGTTGGAACTCTTCACGAGCCAGGGCTGCTCCTCGTGTCCACCGGCAGATGCCGTTCTGGCCCAACTTGCCAAGGGCGGCGAAACGCTGGCGCTGGCCTGGCACGTGGACTATTGGGACTATATCGGCTGGAAGGATACCTTCGCCCGGCCCGACAACACCAAGCGACAGCGCGCCTATGCCGTTTCCCTGGGTGCGAGCGGCGTTTATACACCGCAGGCCATCATCAACGGCCACATGGATGTCGTCGGATCGCGCGGCAAGGATGTCGAGCAGGCATTGCGGAAGCTGGAGGGGACGCCCGGCGGCCTGACGGTTCCCATCGACGCCACTGTTTCCGGCAAGGTGCTGCATGTCGAGATACCGGCCAACGCCAACTCGGCAGGTACGACGCTTTGGATGGTCTATTTCCGTGACCATGCGCAGGTCGAGGTCAAGCGCGGCGAGCTCGCCGGGCGAACGCTCGACTACACCAATGTCGTCACCAATGTTGAAATGATCGGCATGGTTGGCGAAAAGCCGCTGGTGGCGGAGTTTCCGCTGAACGACATGGCGCAACGGGGCTATGAATCCTGCGCGCTGGTTCTGCAGAAAGTGACAGACCACGGCACGCCGGGGCCCATCGTCGGCGCTGCGATGGTGCGCGATCTCGCCACCCGGTAGGCAAAAAAAAGCCGGCTCAAGAGCCGGCTTTTCAGTTTGGGGATTGAACCACACTCAAACAGGTGGTCCGACCCGTATGCCCCGGGGGCTGGGGGGCTGAAAACCAAGGCGTCCGGGTCGGACCGTCTGAGGCAACGATTGCAAATTCCCATCGAACTTGGCCGCTCAAATGTTCGAATCTAGGCAATTTGGTGTTTTTTGCCCGCACCAAGGGAGGGCGTTTCCACCCCTGCGCGCCGGTCTTGCCAAAACTGCCCGCCAGCCGCATGATGAGTGCCCATTGTTGGAACTGGGAGCGTTGGAGGGTATGGCGGATTTCGCTGACGATGCCGAACCGGAACAGATCGCCGCAGGGGCCGTCAATGTTGTCCGGCTTCATGCGGCCAGCCCGAACAAGGTTCCGGAAATCGTTTCCTTCAACCGGCGCGAACTCGACCAGATCCTTCGCATCTACGGAAACAAGGTAGCCGATGGCGAATGGCGCGACTACGCCATCGACATGTTACGCGACCGGGCAGTATTCTCCGTGTTCAAGCGCGCCGCCGAGGTGCCACTCTACCGAATCGAGAAGAACCCGAAACTGGCCCGCAAGCAGGGCGCCTGGTGCGTTACCAATGCCGGCGGGCAGATCCTCAAGCGCGGCCATGAGCTCGGTGCGGTGTTGCGCATGTTCGAGGCGCGGCCCCGGCTGCATCAGGTCTGAACTTCAACCGCGATAGAGCGAATCGGGATATTCGTCCGCGACGGGCGCGTAATTCGCGCCCTCGCCCAGCGGCAACTGCATCAGTTCCGTATCCAGCCAGCGCCCGAATTTCCAACCCGTCGCCTTCATCGTGCCGGTGCATTCGAAACCGGCGGCACGGTGCACCCCGATTGAGGCGGGATGCGCCCCGCCGATCACCGCTACCATCTGGCGAAAGCCGAGCGCCGTGCAATCCGCAACCAGCCGGTCCAGCAGCATGCGCCCCAGGCCCCGTCCGCGAAACTGCGGCGCAATGTAGATCGAATCCTCGACCAGAAAGCGGTAGGCTGCCCGGGTACGGAACGCAGAGGCGTAGGCGTAGCCGGCTATCATCCCCTCTTCCTCGCCGACAATATAGGGGTATCCAAGCCCGGTTATCGTGCGGAACCGCGCCTCCATCTCGGTTCTGTCCGGCGGAACCAGCTCATAGGTGGCGACGCCGTTGACAACGCTTTCGGCATAGATTTCCTGGATGGCGGGGATGTCGGCGACGGTCGCGGGGCGAAGCATCAGGGTCATTGGAGTTCCTTGGCGTTGACGGCGGCTCTCATGCCAGCGCGCGCACCAAAAGAAAAGGGCGGCCGAAGCCGCCCTTTTGGCATTTCGTCAAGTCCGGCCTTATTCGCGGTTGCCCAGGAACTGCAGCAGGAACATGAACATGTTGATGAAGTCGAGGTAGAGCGTCAGCGCGCCCATGATCGCTGCACGGCCCATGATCGTCTCGTCATGCGAGACGTAGTCGTACATCGCCTTGATCTTCTGCGTGTCGTAGGCGGTGAGGCCGGCGAAGATCAACACGCCGATCGCCGAGATGGCAAAGCCGAGCGCCGAGGACTGCAGGAAGATGTTGACGATCATCGCGAGGATGAGGCCGAACACGCCCATGATGAGGAACGAACCCATCGCGGTCAGGTCGCGCTTGGTGGTATAGCCGTAGAGGCTCAGCGCGCCGAAGGCGGCGGCCGTCACGAAGAAGGTCTGCGTGATGCTCTCGGCGGTGAACACCAGGAAAATCGACGACAGCGACAGGCCCACCAGCGCGGAATAGATCCAGAAGGTAAGCTGCGCGGCGCCCACGCTCATGGTCTGCACCTTGAACGACAGGAAGAATACCAGCGCCAGCGGCGCGAACATGATCACCCATTTGAGCGGGCTGACATAGATGAGCTGTGCAAATGCCGGATTGGACGCGGCAAGCACATTCGTGCCCAGCGCTGCAAGGCCGGTGATGGCCAGCGCCAGGGTCATGTAGTTATATACCCGCAGCATGTAGGCGCGCAGGCCTTCGTCAATGTCCGCTTCAGTGCGGACGCCCGTTGTGGCGAGGCGGCCATTCAGGTTGCGATAGTCAGCCATTCAAGTGTTCTCCCGCTTGAGGTTCGTCCGGGATCCCGGACAGCACATACCCGGGGCTTTCTACCCCAGATTTGCAAAGAATATGTGTGCTTTCCCGGCGTCAGACAAGACCTGCACGCTTCTGCGTCAAATTATTCCGCACTGGCGCCTGCCAAAGCGGCGTTTCAAAGCTCGCGCAACACCGGCGCGGCCTTCTGGCCGAGCACCCGCCAGGTTCCGGCGAGGCCAAGGCCAACGGTGACGGCGAGCGCCCCGGCGATCACGGCAACCGCCACCCACGGATCGAATACCGCGTTGAATTCCATGATCCGGGTGACCACAAACCACGCCGCGACCCCGCCTGCGGCCAGGCCGAAAAGCGCCGTGGCAAGGCCTAGCATGGCGTATTCCCAAACGAATGAGCGCATGATGACGCCCCGCCTTGCGCCCAGCGTCTTGAGCACCACCGAATCATGGGTGCGCTTGCCGTTTCCGGCCGCTAGCGCCCCCGCCAGCACCAGCAGGGAGGCGATCAGCGCGACCGACGATGCCGCCCTTATGGCGTTCGCCAGCTGGCCGATGAGGGTATTGACGGTCTCGATGGCGTCGCGGACCCTGACGCTGGTGACCGCCGGATAGGCACTGGTCACCGCCCGCAAAATGCGCCCGTCCCGCGCCACGTCGTCGCTTGCCCCGCCGGCGAGCGAAAGCGTCGCCAGCCAGCCATGCGGCGCGCCGGCAAAGGTGTTGGGCGAGAACACCATGACGAAGTTGATTGAAAGCGTTTCCCACTCGACCGCGCGCAGATTGGCGATGGTCGCCTTCACCGGCCGCCCGAGAACGTTCACCTCGATCGTGTCGCCGACATTGAGGCCGAGTTCGCGCGCCTCCTCCTCGGCAAAGCTGACGAGTGGCTCGCCCTGGTGGTCCGGCGCCCACCATGCTCCTTCCACGACCGTGGAACCGGCGGGCTTTTCGACGGCGTAGGTGATGCCGCGGTCGCCCTGCAGCACCCAGCTGCCTTCCTGCCCGCGAAACTCGGCGGCGGGACGTCCCTTGAGATGGGTTATGCGTCCGCGCAGCATCGGCACGGCATTTACGTCGCCGTCGCCTGCCACTTCGCCCAGCAGTTTGCGAAAGCCCTCATACTCGGTGCTCTGGATGTCGAGAAAGAAGAAGGAGGGCGCCTGTTTCGGCAGGTTCGAGGTCACCTGCTTGCGCAGGCTGCCGTCGATCAGCGTCAGCGCGACGATCAACGCCAGGCCGAGGCCAAGCGACAGCACCACTGATGCGGTCAGCGATCCTGGCCTGTGGATGTTCCCGAGCGCCATTCGGATCTCGGTGGAGCGCGGTCTCGGCGCATGGCGCGCCGCCCATTCGATGCCCATGGCGACGAGCCGCAGCGCCACGAAGGCGAAAGCCATCGCGCCGAGGAAGATCAGGGCGATGGTTCGCTCCTGCGAGAAAGCGAGCGCAAGGGCGGCAAGCGCCGCCAGCCCGGCCGCGACCATCAGCAGGTAAAGCGGCTTCGGCCATTGCCGGTTGGAAAAGCCCGACGAGCGGAAGAGCGTCGCCGCAGGCGTTTCCTGTGCCTGCGACAATGGCCAGACGGTGAAGACAAATGCCGTGAGAAGGCCGTAGGCCGTTGCCAGCGCAAGCGCCGAAGGATGCAGCACGCCGCCTTCGGCAACCGGCAGCAATCCGCGCAGCGCCTCGCGGGCTACCAGCGGCATCGCCGCGCCCAGCACCAGCCCGGCGATGATGCCGAGTCCCGCCAGCATCATGATCTGGATGACATAGACCTCGAAAATGAACCGCGACGGCGCGCCGACCGATTTGAGCGTCGCGATCACGCCCCGCTTGGTGTCGAGGAATGCCCGCGCCGAATTGCCCACCCCGACGCCGCCGACGATCAGCGCCGTCAGGCCGACCAGCGTGAGGAACTGCGAGAAGCGTTCGATGTTGCGCGCCAGCGCCGGTGCGGCATTGTCGCGCGACTGGATGCGCCAGCCATTGTCGGGAAATGCCTGCTTCACCTCCTCGATGAACCGCGTGACGCCGGCATCGGAAGCATCGCCGAGGCGGATCGCCATGCGGCCGGTGTAGAGCGATCCGGGCCGGATAAGGCCGGCACGCTCAAGGCCCTCGCGCGTCATCATTACCCGCGGGCCAAAGATCGTGCCATCCGAAAGCCGGTCGGGTTCCGCCGAGATCGTGCCGAGAATGTCGAATTGCGCATCGCCGATGGCGATCTTTTGTCCAACCGCCAGCCCCAGCCGCTCCAGTAACAGCGGATCCACCCAGATACCGCTGGCCCCTGCATCCGCCACCACGATCGGACCAGCTTCGCCCATGAGGCTGCCATGCAACGGATAGGCCCCATCCACCGCCTTGAGTTCGACCAGCGACTGGTCCGCGCCGTCCATGCGCCGCGCCATCGCCCGCAAGGTGATGGTTTTCGCGATTTCGCCGCGCTCCTGCGCGAACTTCACCACGTCGTCGGGCAGGTTTTGCTGGACCTGCGAAATCGAGACATCGCCGCCAAGGATGGAGCGCCCTTCCGCCGCGATGCCGCCGGTGATCGACGCCGCGACCGAATTGACGCCCGCGATCGCCGCCACGCCCAGTGCGATGCAGGCGACAAGGATGTAGAACCCGCGCAAGCCGCCGCGCATTTCACGCAGGGCAAACCTGAACGCCAGCGCCGCACCCGGGCCTTCGCGCATCATTCGCCTGCCGCCGCCAGCGG
>JBGSJA010000094.1:0-8808 GCA_041742235.1 Salaquimonas sp.
TTTTTCTGGCAGTTTTTTCAATGAAATCAAAAGCGTAGCATTTTGACGGCCTTGGGGTCGGCGACAATGAGCAAAGTCGGTAAAAAACGACAATCAGATCAATATGTTAGGCATAGATTGAACAATCGAGTGGGAGTGAGGAGCCCTGTCTTGAAGCCTTGCTCAGCATGAACCTCGTCTTCCTCCTCGGCGACCAGCTTTCGCCTTCCATCTCCGCGCTTGAGGGCTGCGACCCCGCGCGCGATGTCGTGATGATGGCCGAGGTCGCTGACGAGGCCTCCTATGTCCGCCATCACAAGAAGAAGCTTGTCTTCATCTTCGCCGCCATGCGCGCCTTCGCCGATGAACTGCGCGGCCTCGGCTGGACGGTCGACTATGTCAGCCTTGATGACCCGCAAAACACCAATTCGCTGACCGGTGAATTGGCGCGGGCGATTGCCCGCCACAAGCCGAACGGCGTGGTCGCCACCGAGGCGGCGGAATGGCGCGTTCTCGAGATGCAAAAGGGTTGGCGCGAAAGCCTTGACATTGATTTTGAGCTTCGCCCGGATGGCCGGTTCGTGTGCTCGCGCGAGGAATTCGCCACTTGGGCGCAGGGGCGCAAGCAGCTTCGCATGGAGTATTTCTACCGCGAGATGCGCCGCAAGACCGGACTGCTGATGGATGGCGGCGAGCCCGCCGGCGGCCAATGGAATTTCGACCACGACAACCGCAAGCCGGCAAAAGCCGACCTGTTCATGCCGGCGCCGGTTCGTGGTGCGCCGGACGAAGGGACGCGCGCGGTGCTGGGCATGGTCGCGGAACGCTTTCCGGAAAATTTCGGCGATTTGGAGCCGTTCTGGTTTCCGGTCACCCGCACTGACGCGCAAAAGGCGGTGCAGCGGTTCCTGAAAGAAGCGCTGCCGCGTTTCGGCGACTTCCAGGACGCCATGCTGCGCGGCGAGAAGTTCCTCTATCACGCGCTGCTGTCGCCGCTCATCAATGTCGGCCTTGTCGATCCGCTGGAACTTTGCCGGCAGGCCGAAGCGCAGTACCGGGCGGGCTGCGCGCCGCTCAACGCCGTCGAGGGTTTCATCCGGCAAATCATCGGCTGGCGCGAATATGTGCGCGGCATCTACTGGCTCGGCATGCCCGGCTACACGCAGCGCAACGAACTTGGCGCGACGCGGGCGCTGCCATGGATGTATTGGTCGGGCGAGACAAGAATGGCCTGCATGGCCGCCGCCATCGGCCAGACGAAAGAGGAAGCCTACGCACACCACATCCAGCGGCTGATGGTGACCGGCAATTTCGCGCTCCTTGCCGGCATCGAGCCGCACCAGACGCATGAATGGTACCTTGCCGTCTATATGGATGCGTTCGAATGGGTCGAGGCGCCGAATACCATCGGCATGAGCCAGTTTGCCGATGGCGGATGGCTCGCATCCAAGCCCTATGCCGCGTCGGGCGCATATATCGACCGGATGAGCGATTATTGCAGCGGCTGCCGCTACAAGGTGAAGGTGCGTACCGGCCCGCAAGCCTGCCCGTTCAATGCGCTATACTGGGATTTCCTGACGCGACACAGGAAGCGCTTCGAACGAAATCCGCGCATGGCCCAGATGTACCGGACCTATGACAGGTTTGCCGAAGGCGAGCGATCCGCAATCGCGGCGCAGGCGTCACGGTTCCTCGCGCATGTCGATGCGAATGGCACGGATCTGGAGTGGGAAGGCTGACGCGCCTGGCGCCGAATTCGCCGGTCAGAACTCTTCGGCGCGCACGAACACCAGTTCGGCGATCTTGCCATGGTCATAGACCCAGGCAATCTTGCCGTCCTTGAAGTACCGGCGGTCGGGCGGGCAGGAATGTGGGTCAAGATCGTCGATGTCGATGTAGATTTCCTCGATGAGCCTTGCCTGGCGGTCGGCTTCGCGCGCTGCCTGTGCGGGCGTCATCTTTTCGGCGGAAAACGTGTCGTTCCTGACGAGATGCATGAGCGTACTCCGTACGAATCGCTGTGTGAAAAACGATTGTCGGCCAGCATGGTAATCGCGGGGTTAAGGCATGATTGACGACTGGTTAACGCGCGCCGGGATGCCTTCACCGGGTGTTGTCGCCGAATTGACTTGAATCGCGCTCCGATCCGGTATCAAACGGGCCGAAACGCGCACGAAAGGGCAACCCTTCCTTGTTTCATTCATTTTTTCCCAATCCGAAGTTGTTTTTTCCCTCGTTCGTTATCTGGTGCGCCATCGCCATCGGCGTGTGGTATGGCGGCGCGGCCGATGCGGGCGCTTTGTTCGGCATGCCGCCACTGCCCGCCGATGCGCCGCCGGTGGTCGGCGTGGGCTATTTCTGGACGCCGGATTTCCTGTGGTTCTACCTCTACTTCCTGGCGATCATCGGCATCTTTTCCGCCTTCTGGTACTGGTTTGCACCGCACCCATGGTTCTTGTGGTCGGTCATCGGGTCTGCCTTCATCCTCTTCTCCACCTACTTCTCGGTGCAGGTCTCGGTCGCCATCAACAATTGGCGCAGGCCCTTCTTCGACCTTGTGCAAAAGGCGCTGACGCCCGACAGCAACGTGCCGCAGGGCGAACTCTACAAGCTGATGCTGGATTTCGCACTGATCGCCTTCCTGTGGATCGCGGTTTACGTGGTCACCCGTTGCGTCGTCAGCCACTACATCTTCCGCTGGCGCACGGCGATGAACAACTACTACATGAGCAAATGGGACCGCCTGCGCCATATCGAGGGCGCTTCCCAGCGCGTGCAGGAAGACACGATGCGCTTCGCCAGCACGGTGGAAGGGCTCGGCGTTAACATGGTCGACAGCGTGATGACGCTGATCGCGTTCCTGCCGATCCTCTACGCCCTGTCGAGCAATGTGACGGAACTGCCGCTGGTTGGCGCAATCCCCGCGCCGCTGATGCAGGCGGCGATCTTCTGGTCGCTGTTCGGAACCGTGTTGCTGGCGCTGGTCGGCATCAAGCTGCCGGGCCTTGAATTCAAGAACCAGCGCGTCGAGGCTTCGTACCGCAAGGAACTCGTCTACGGCGAGGACGATGTCGAACGCGCTGCGCCGCCAACGGTGCGCGAGCTGTTCTCGGATGTGCGGCGGAACTATTTCCGCCTGTATTTCCACTACATGTACTTCAACCTGACGCGGGCATTCTACCTGCAGGCGGACAACATTTTCGCCTATGTCATCTTGGTGCCGACCATCGCCGCCGGCAAGATCACCTTCGGCCTGCTCCAGCAGATTCTGACCGCGTTTGGCCAGGTGTCGAACTCATTCCAGTATCTCGTCAATTCGTGGTCGACGATCGTCGAACTGCTGTCGATCTACAAGCGACTCCAGGCTTTCGAGGCGACGCTGGCGGGCGAACCCCTGCCGCAGATCGACCAGGAATACATCGAGACAAGGGGAGAGCCGGCGCAGTAGCCGGAACAACATTCGGGGGATGAAGCCATGTTCTTGCTGATAGCCGGCATCGTGATCTTTCTGGGGGTCCACTCGGTGCGGATGATCGCGCCGCAATGGCGCGATGCGCGCATCGCCCGCATGGGCGAGGGGCCGTGGAAGGGCGCATATTCCATCGCATCCTTCGTCGGGCTGGTGCTTATCGTCTGGGGCTACGCCATGGCCCGGCCGGTCGCGCCCGATCTCTATTATCCGCCCGCCGGAATGGCGCATCTTGCAATCCTGCTGATGGCCATCGCCTTTGTGTCGCTCGCAGTTTCCCAGTTTCCGGCCGGCAGGCTCAAGCCTATCCTCAAGCATCCCATGCTCCTGGCGGTAAAGGTCTGGGCCTTTGCCCATCTCCTCGTCAATGGCGACCTTGCTTCGGTGCTGCTGTTCGGCTCGTTCCTTGCCTGGGCGGTCGTGGATCGCATAGCGGTCAAGCGCCGCGGCGGCAGCCTGTCTGCACCCGGTCCGGTCAAATGGGACATTGCGGCAGTCGTCACCGGCTTCGTGCTTTGGGCGTTGTTCATCTGGAAAGCGCATGAATGGCTGTTCGGCGTCGCCATCCCGATGGGCGCCTGAGCAGCGCCTGCCTCGAAAGATTGCTTTTCCGGGCTGCTTTCCGATAAAAGGCGGGATTGCCGCCGCCAACGAGGCCATTTTCCAGGGATTATCGATGTCCGACGACAGCTTTGTGCGCGAGGTCAATGAAGAGCTCCGCAATGACCAGATGAAGGCCTTGTGGAACCGCTTCGGCAATATCGTTATTGCCGTGGCGCTTCTGGTTGTCCTCGGCACTGCCGGATGGCGCGGCTGGGAATGGTGGCGCGAACGCCAGGCTGCACAATCGGGTGACGCTTTCCTTTCCGCGGTCGAGCAGGCCGAGGCCGGCAAGCAGGACGATGCGGTTGCAGCGCTCGAGGAATTGGCGCGGTCGGGATCGGGCCAGTATCCGGCGCTCGCCCGTCTTCGCATTGCGGGCGAAACCCTCGAAAAGGGCGACAAGCCGGGCGCGATTGCGGCCTTTGACGCCATTGCCAACGACGCCGGCTTCGAAGAGGCGTTCCGCTCGGTCGCGCGCCTGCGCGCAGGGCTGGTCGCAGTCGATACGGAAACCTATGAGCAGGTCAAGGCGCGCCTCGAACCCATGGCCGCGGCCGGGCAACCCTATCGTTCGCTGGCGCGCGAGGCGCTCGGTCTTTCGGCCTTCAAGGCCGGGGCGAATGAAGATGCAGCCAAATGGTTCCGCGAAATCACGCGGGACGCCGACGCCAGCGGCGGCGTTCGCGAACGCGCGGGCCTGATGCTGGATCTGCTGGCCGGCAAGGGCGTTGCCACCGGCGCAAGCTGATTTTTTGAAACAGCGCCGCCTGTCGCGCGGCCGCGAGGCAGTATGACCTTCAAGGTTGCCATCATCGGCCGTCCCAATGTCGGCAAATCGACGCTTTTCAACCGGCTGGTTGGCAAACGGCTCGCCCTTGTCGACGACACGCCGGGCGTGACCCGCGACCGCAGGCTGGCCGACGCATCGATCGGCGCGCTCAAGTTCCAGGTGATCGACACTGCAGGGCTGGAAGAGGCGGAAGCCGACAGCCTCGCCGGCCGGATGCGGGCGCAGACCGAACGCGCGATCGCGGATGCCGATGTGATCCTTTTCCTTATCGACGCGCGGGCCGGCCTGACGCCGACGGACCGTTTTTTCTCCGATGTCGCACGCCGCTCGCAAAAGCCGGTGATCCTTGTCGCCAACAAATATGAAGGCAAGGCCGGCGAGACCGGTTACTACGAAGCCTTCGAACTCGGCCTTGGCGATCCTGTGCCCTTGTCGGCCGAGCACGGCACCGGCCTTGGCGACCTCTTCGATTTTCTCGTGGATGCGGTTGGCCGCGAACGCGCCTTCCCGCCGGAAGAGGACGAAGCCGAGGACGGGCAAGACGAAGAATTCGTTCCCGCGGACGACGAGGAAGAAGTCGTCGACACCTATGACGACACCAAGCCGCTGCGCATCGCTGTGGTCGGAAGGCCGAACGCCGGCAAATCGACGCTCATCAACCGCATGATCGGCGAGGATCGCCTGCTGACCGGGCCTGAAGCGGGAATTACCCGCGATTCCATCGCAGTCGACTGGCAATGGCGCGGCCGCACGATCCGCCTTCACGATACTGCCGGCATGCGGCGCAAGGCACGCGTCCAGGAGAAGCTGGAAAAACTCTCCGTCTTCGACGGGTTGCGCGCTGCCAAGTTCGCCGAGGTAGTGATCGTGCTCCTTGACGCGACTACGCCCTTCGAAAAGCAGGACCTGCAGATCGCCGATCTCATCATTCGCGAAGGCCGCGCGCCGGTCATCGCGCTCAACAAATGGGACCTGGTCGAGAACCGCCAGGAAGCTCTGGCGGAAATCCTGGAAAAGGCCGAACGCCTGCTGCCGCAGATCAAGGGCCTCAAGGTGGTGACGGTGTCCGGTCTTGCCGGACAGGGCATCGACAAGCTGATGGAGGCTGTTGTCGATGTCCACCGCGCCTGGAACCGCCGCATTCCCACGGCACGGCTCAACCGCTGGCTCGAGGGCGTGATCCATCATCATCCGCCGCCGGCGGTGGCGGGGCGGCGCATCAAGATAAAATACGTGACACAGGTGAAAGCCCGCCCGCCCACCTTCGTTGCGTCCTGCTCGCGGCCCGAAAGCCTGCCCACCTCCTATGAGCGTTATCTGGTGAACAGCCTGCGCGAGGCATTCGACCTTTGGGCGACGCCTGTCCGCTTTTCTTTCCGCAAAACCGAGAACCCGTTTGCGGGGCGCAAGTCAAAGCGCTGATTTTGTGCCGCAAACCGGCCCGATTGCCGCCCGAATGATCCGCGACAAGGGTTTGAGGGGCGAGATTCGCAGGCGGGACAATGTGGTTTACCACTTCGCAACACAGCCTTAACCCGTCATCAAGGTTAACGGTCTAGGCTCATGGCTTCACTGGCATTATCGCCGCAAGGTCATGGAGCGGGTTCGTTGCGTTCAGTAGCGTTTGTGTTGCGTCTTGCGTCACGTTCATGGGCCAAGCCTCTTGCCTGGGCGAAGCCGCTGTCCGGCAAGGCTGTACCTGTCGCCGGCGCGCTGTCGCTGTTTTTTGCCTATCCCTCCATCATCGGTTACCAGGACGCCGCCGCACTATTGGCGCCCGGCACGGTCAATGCCGAGGATCGCTGGCTTGCCAATGTGGTGCAAAAACCCGGTAGTTCGGTACTTGCGGCTGGCATGAACGGCCATCAGGCGGCGGAAATAGACCCGATTGTCACGGGGGCGGTTTCCGCAGAACCATTGTCCGCCCGTATCGCGACTTCCCGCGAACCCCAGCGCATCAACCGTAGCGCCAAGGGCGACAGGGTGGTGACGTCCACCTATGTGCAGCCGCCGAAAGGCTTCAACGCCGGCGCGGTGATGGAACGGCAAAGTTTTCTTTCCCCCGTCGCGCCGAAATCTGCATTCAACCTGGCCTTCGCAAAGCCGCTGCCGTTCGGCGACGCCATCAAGGTCGCCTCCGCCTTCTCGCGGCCGGCGCCGAAGGAGCCGGAAGTCGGGAAGGACCTGCCGGTAATGGTTGCAAAGCTGGTGGTGGAATCAGCGCCGAACGTCCTTGCCTATGGCGCCGAGCCGGAAGTGGTCGATTCGCCCTTCGCCGCAGTCCTGAAATCCGGCGAGCCGGTCAACCTCATTCCAAAGCTCGACGACAAGGACCATTCATGGGCCGCCGAGCCGCTACCCATCTCGGTTTTCAGCGACCGGGAGCAACACTGCCTGACGGCGGGCATTTATTTCGAAGCCCGCGGCGAGCCCGTGCGCGGGCAGGCTGCGGTCGCGCAGGTCATTCTCAACCGTGTCAAGAATCCGACCTACCCCAACAGCATTTGCGGCGTGGTCTACCAGAACAAGAACTGGCGCAATCGCTGCCAGTTTTCGTTTGCCTGCGACAAGATCAAGGACAAGGTGAGCGATCCCAAGCGCTGGCGTCTTGCAAGCTATGTGGCGCGCGAGACGACGCATGGCCGCATCTGGCTCGCTGAAGTCGGCTCCTCCACCCATTATCACGCGACTTACGTAAAGCCCGGCTGGGCCCGGGCCATGGAAAAGGTCGGCCGCATCGGCCTTCACGTCTTCTACAGGACCTTCGGCGGCGGCTGGAGCTGACCCCCTCGCATGCCGCTTTCGAACCAGGCGGGCTGTTGGTGAGTCGGCCGGTTTTCGGGCTTTGCCGGACGCCTTTGCCGCCCTTCGTCCAAAGGCGCATTGTCGCATCGCACCATGGCGATGGAAATCATAGAAAAAACAAGCATTTGCCACTTATGCGCGGCGCTTGACACCGTGCGGGGCCAAAACTATGTTGCGCGCGATCTCGGGGGCAGCAGGGCCAGGCTTCGGCAAGGCGTTTGGGGACAGGACCTTGCAGGACTCGACGGGCCCCGGCCGGAACGGAAAAACGCCTCGAAAAGCAGGCGCCGTGCAAGGCGACAAGCCCGACAGCGAGAAGGAATTGGCCGACAGGCTGCGTGCGCTTGACGAGCGGCTGGACCGCCGGCAGGAAGCGCAGGCAACGGCCGAAGCGGACAAGCCGCGCAATACGGGCTATGGCGCCGCCTTGCGGCTCTCGGCCGATTTTGTTGCGGCGGTGCTGGTGGGCGCGGGCCTTGGATACGGCCTGGACCTGCTGCTTGGCATCGCGCCATGGGGAATGATCGTGTTCCTGATTCTCGGCTTTTGCGCCGGTGTCTTGAACGTGATGCGCAGCGCGGGGAAGATTGCCGATCCGCATGCGAGGAAAGCTCCTCCGGGCCGGCCCGAAATGTACGACGACGAAGACAACTGAGCGCAAAGACACTTGACCGCGAAGTGACCACGACAAGACAGGCTGCAGCAAGGAAATCCGGGTGGCAAACGATCCAATTCACCAGTTCCAGATCTCGAAGCTGATTCCCATCGAACTGGGCGGCTATGACCTGTCCTTCACCAATTCGTCGCTGTTCATGGTCGCGACCGTGGCGGCGGCCACCGGTTTTCTCGTCTGGGCCACTTCGGGCCGCAGCCTGGTGCCGAGCCGCGCCCAGTCGGTCGCCGAGATGTCCTATGAATTCGTCGCCAACACCTTGCGCGATGCGACCGGCACGGCCGGCATGAAATTCTTTCCGCTCGTCTTCTCGCTGTTCATGTTCGTGCTGTTTGCGAACCTGTTCGGCATGTTTCCGTATTTCTTCACCGTCACGAGCCACATCATCGTCACCTTTGCGCTGGCAATGCTGGTGATCGGGCTTGTCATCGTCTACGGCTTCGCCAAACACGGGTTCAAGTTCCTCGGATTGTTCGTGCCGCATGGCGT
>JBGSJA010000095.1:0-5953 GCA_041742235.1 Salaquimonas sp.
ATGGCCGGCAAGCCGCAAATCTTGTACCACGATGCCCCAGCTCAGAAGTTTGAGCGTAATTCCGCCGCCCGTCAGTGTTACCCGCTCGACAGTCGAGCCGTCCGGCGCGCTTCCGAAATTCTCGCGGTTGGCCATGCAGTACTCCTTCAACGCGACCAGATTGTCAGCGTGATGTTCGCCGACCGATCAAGCACCACCGGCTCGCCGGGCGCAAGGCCGGCGCCGGCAAGTTGTGCTTCCGCCGTCCCCGGTGTCGAAAACACTTTTCGTCCGCCCGGCAATGTCACGCCACGCGCCCGCGTCAGGTGAAACACATCCAGCTTCTCGCGCAGGAAATAGTCGAACGCCGCCTGCCCGCCGGGCACCCCTACCTTGCCGCCTTGCGGCAACAGCCGTTCCAGCATTGCGGCGAGGGGCACGATTTCGGGGTTCCACCAATGCGCGTCATCCCGCGCCTCCAGCGCGCTCGCACCGCGCGACATGACCACGCGCCTGCGATTGGCCGTGTTGGGCGCGGAAAGGTGCGACTGTCGCCCAAGCACCGTGAGCACGCAGGTGTCGAGTTCGCGCTGGAAATAAAGCCAGTCGGCCTCGTTCATCAACGCCTTCGGCATAGCGCCCTGCGCGTCCGCTATGCAATCGTCCTGCGAAAGGATGGCGTAGAGGTGGACCGGCCAGTCGGTCATCGCGAGGTTCACGCTTTCTGCGTCAGGCGATGGCGAAGATCGCCTCGACCTCGACGCAGGCATGGAGCGGCAGCGAAGCCACGCCGACGGAAGTGCGGGCATGCTGGCCTTTGTCGCCCAGCACCTCCGCCATCAGGTCGGATGCACCGTTGACCACCCTGGGATGGTCGGCAAATTCCGGTGTCGCGGCAACGAACGCGCCGAGCCGCACACAGCGCCGGACTTTCTCCAGGTCGCCGCCACAGGCGGATTTGACTTGCGCCAGCAGGTTGATTGCGCAGATGCGGGCCGCGATTGCGGCTTCCTCGACGCTCACGTTTTCGCCAAGGCGGCCGGTCTTGAACACCTTTCCGTCAACGAAGGGCAACTGGCCGGAGACGAAAACGAGATCGCCTTCGCGCACGAAGCCGACATAGCTTGCCACCGGCTTGGGCGGCTCGGGCAGCACGATGCCCAGTTTCTCAAGCCGGCTTGCGATCGCGGACATGCATTTCTCCTGCTCAGTAGTAGAGCGACACCGAGTGCCTGGCCTCTGCGAAAAACAGCCAGCGTTCCGCGAGAAGTCCCGCGATCAGGCTGGCGAAAGCGAGGCTGAGGAATATGCCGGGAAGGGCAACCAGTGCAAGCGCGAGAAACGCCGACGCCGCCACAAAACCGGCGCCACCCGCAATCAGGCGCAGAACCCTTGCATGCTTGCGCCCGATCCGGTGAACCATCTCCTTCGTCAGGTAGTTTTCGCCCGTGTGCGGGCGCTCCAGCAGCCGCGCCTTGCCGATGCCGCCAAGGCCGGTCGCCGTTCCCGTGTCGCTGCCCGGCATGAATTCGGATGCCCGCGCGCGCCGCCACCAGGCAAGCTTGATGAGCCACGCAACCGCAAGCACACCAGCCGCGAGCACAATGGTGCGCACTGAGCGATCCGTGCCGATCGCCGCGGCAAGCGGCATCGCGCTGGCGAGCGCAAAACCGAGATAGCTGAGCGGCGTCAAAACGCTGTGCCATTGGCGAACGGTCTTGAGGCTCGCATAAATCATGCCGGTGGAGATGACCGTGAGGAGGGCAAGCACGGCAACGGCGACCCCCAGCGGCATCGCCCTTTGTCCCGTCAACATCCAGTAGAGGGCGTAGGCGGCAAACAGCGCAAGCGTTGCCACGGCCAGCACCCCCTCGCGCGAAAGCCATGAGGACCGCCACTGGCTGAACGCGCGCCAGGCCCTTTCGGGGTGACCCAGATGAAAGGTCGAAGCAAGAAGGCCCGCCACCGCTAGCCCCCCTGCCAGCGCACAAGCAAGGAATGCCGAAAGCGGCCCGTCATGCATGGGCCAGCCAAGACCGATCAACGCGATGAGGCCAAAGCCCGCGCCCGAGGTGACCGTGAAGAAGATGACCGAGACTGCCGGATGCATCAGCCGAGCCTTTCCAGCGCGCGGTCGAGCCAGCCAAGGAAACCCGGCACCGCTTCGGGCAGGGCCTCGCTTGCAGCCTTCATCTTAGGTCTTGGCGGCAAATATTTGTTGACCGGGCGTGTTCCCATTTCCGGCATCAAGTCCATGCCGCCGCGTTCGGCCACCAGCATCGAGACAGCGGACTGCGGATCGGCCAGGTCGCCGTAATGGCGCGCATTGGCTGGGCAGGTGCGCACGCAAGAGGGTACGCGATCAACCTCGGGAATGTTCTCGTTGTAAATCCGGTCGACGCAAAGCGTGCATTTCTTCATCACGTTCGCGACCGGGTCCATTTCGCGCGCACCGTAGGGGCAGGCCCAGGCGCACAGGCCGCAGCCGATGCACATGCTCTCGTCCACGAGCACAATGCCGTCTTCGCTGCGCTTGTACGATGCGCCGGTCGGGCAGACCGTGACGCATGGCGCGTTGTCACAATGCAGGCAGGATTTCGGGAAATGCACGATTTGCGCAGGCGCATCCGGCGGCGTTACCTCGAAGGTGTGGACCCGGTTGAGCCAGGCTCCCATCGGATGGCTGCCATAGGCGTCGGCGTCGGCCAGCGGCGCGCCATAGCCGCCGGTGTTCCATTCCTTGCAGGCGACGACGCAGGCATGGCACCCGACGCAGGTGTCGAGATCGATGACGAGGCCCAGCTTCTTTTCCGTGTGGCGGGGAAGTGACGTCACGGCTGCCACTCCGCGCCCCAGGTCACGGCGCCGTCCTTGTGCCTGACCGGATTTTGCTGTGCCGGGAACTGCGGCGTACTGACGGCCGGCTGTTCGGGCGCTTTTTCGATCCGCACCTTTAGGTCGAACCAGGCCGCCTGCCCGGTCACCGGATCTGAATTGGCCCAGCGCAGCCCGTCGCCCTTGGGCGGCAGCAATTCGGATATGAGGTGGTTGAGGAGGAAGCCCTTGCGGGCTTCCGGCGCATCCGGCGACAAGGTCCAGGCGCCGCTGCGCTTGCCGATCGCGTTCCACGTCCACAGGGTCTTGCCGTTGACCGCCTCCATCCGCTTCACAGGAACGCGGATGCGGCCATGGGGCGATATCACGTCGGCGAAATCGCCATCTGCAAGCCCGGCCGCGTCGCAGACGCTGCCTGGAACGAACAGCGCATTCTCGCCATGGATCTGCCTGAGCCAGGCGTTCTGCGATCCCCATGAATGGTACATCGCGGCGGGGCGCTGCGTGATTGCATGAAGCGGGAAATCCGCGGTAGACACAGCTTCGCCTTCAAAGGGCGGATACCAGTGCGGCAGCGGATCGAAACACCGGCGGATCCGCTCGCGGTGGCTCTCGGGCGGCTGCGGCTCCAGCCTGCCTTCCGCGGCGAGTTGAAACTTGCGCATCGGCTCGAGATAGAGCTGGAAGACGTTCTCGAACGGCTTGTCCTGCAGGCCGCGTGCAATTGCCCATTCCTGCCAGTGCGCGTTGGCATGCTTGAAATAGGCGGCTTTCGCCGGAACGTGTTCGCGGAAAAAACCGCCATTGTCGATATAGCGCTGCAATTGGTCCGGGTTGGGCGCGCCACGTCCGGTCTTCGAACCGTCCACCCCGCGCCAGCCGACGAGCGGGCCGACGCCCGGCCGCCGCTCATGGTTTACGAGGTAATCGGCATAGTCGCGGTATTTTGCGCTGCCATCCTCCTTGACCATGGCCGGCAGGCCCAGCCGCGCGCCAAGATCGAGCAACACGGACTGAAAACCGCGGACATCGCGATCAGGCTCCAGCACCGGCCAGCGGATGGCGTCGCACATTGCGTCAGGTTCGCTGATCGGCCGGTCGAGCAGCGACATCGCATCGTGCCGCTCCAGATAGGTCGTGTCGGGCAGCACCAGATCGGCGAATGCCACCATCTCGGATGCATAGGCATCGCTGTAGATGATCTTCGGGATGACGTGATTGCCGTCCGCATCCTTGTCGGCAAGCATTTTCATGACCGCCGACGTGTTCATCGAGGAGTTCCACGCCATGTTGGCCATGTAGAGGAAAAGCACGTCGATGCCGTAGGGATCGCGCGCATGGGCATTGGCGATCACCATGTGCATCAGGCCGTGGGATGACATCGGCGCGTCCCAGGAAAACGCCTTGTCGAGCCGGATCGGCGTGACGCCGTCGCTTTCCAGCAGCAAATGCTCCGGCCCTTCCGGAAAACCCAGATGCGGTCCGGGCAGCGGTTCGCCGCATTGCGGGTTGCGGCCATGCGGCTTCGGCTGCGCTGCGACCGGCCTTGGATAGGGCGGCTTGAAGCGATGGCCGCCGGGGGTGTCGATGGAACCGATCAGGATCTGGAGTAGATGCAGCGCCCGTGCGCTCTGGAAGCCGTTGGAATGCGCCGATATTCCGCGCATGGCGTGGAACGAGACCGGCCTACCGACCATGCGCTCATGGTGCTCGCCATTCATGTCCGTCCAGGGCTGTTCGACCGTCACGGTTTTTTCGAAAGCCGCATGCGCAATTTGCGCGGCGATGGAACGCGTCTGCTCCGCCGGGACCCCGGTCGTCATGGCGGTCGCTTCCGGCGCATGGCGCGCATCCAGATATTTGCGGGCGATCAGTTCAAATACGGGCACCGCCTCGCGGCCGTCGGCCAGTCTGAACCGGCCCTTGAGGGCAGGTTTGGCGCCGCGGTCGCGGCGGCTGGACACGGCACCGTTGCGCCGGTCGGCGACCAGTTCGTTGCCATCCTTGTCACAGGCGAACAGGCCGTGATCCGCACTCGTGAGGTCGTCGATCACCAGCCATGCCGCATTGGTGTAGCGAATGAGGTAGTCGAGATCGACATGCCCCGCTTTCAGCAATTCGTGGATGATCGACAGCAGGAAAAGCCCGTCCGTGCCCGGCGTGATGCCAACCCATTCGTCCGCGACCGCATTGTAGCCCGTTCGCACCGGATTGATGGCGATGGTCTTCACGCCGCGGGCCTTCAGCCGCGACAGTCCGATCTTGATCGGGTTTGAATCATGGTCTTCGGCGACGCCGAACAAAAGGAAAAGTTCGGTCTTTTCCCAGTCGGGCGCACCGAATTCCCAGAACGCCCCGCCATAGGTATAGATGCCGGCAGCAGCCATGTTGACCGAGCAGAACCCGCCATGCGCCGCGAAGTTCGGCGTTCCGAACTGCTGCGCCCACCAGCCTGTCAGCGACTGGCTCTGGTCGCGTCCGGTGAAAAAGGCGAGCTTTTTCGGGTCGCTCTTGCGAACGTCGGAAAGCCACTGTGTGGCGAGTGCAAGCGCCTCCTCCCACTCGATCTCGCGGAACTTGCCTTCGCCGCGCTCGCCCGTTCGCAGCAGCGGCTTGCGCAACTTCGCCGGGGATTCCTGCTGCATGATGCCGGCCGAGCCTTTGGCGCAAAGGACGCCGCGGTTGATCGGGTGGTCCCGGTTGCCTTCGATGTAGCGCAGCTTGCCGTCGCGCAAATGCACGTTGATACCGCAGCGGCATGCGCACATGTAGCATGTGGTCTGGCGGACCTCGTCGGACACGTGGGGAGATAGATCCACGCGGCGCTTGGCGGTTCCGGCGTTTGCTGGCATTCCCTCCCCCGTCCTCCCGGTGTCGGAAAGATTATATTCAGTTATTCGTATGTTTGAAAGGCGTTACTTGCCTTTGAATTCAGGCTTCCGCTTTGCAAGAAAGGCGGCGACGCCGTCGCGAAAATCCTGGCTATGGATGAGGTCCTGCTGCAACTGTGCTTCCAGCGTTATGGCGTCTTCGAGTTGCAGCCACCCTGCCTGCCGGAGCGCCCGCTTCGCTGCCGCCTGCGCCAGTGGCGCGCCTTCGCACAGGCGCAGCGCCCATTCCCGCGCCGCCGCGCCCGCGC